>NZ_JBQQBY010000011.1:0-194378 GCF_052246385.1 Streptomyces sp. 8N616
GCCCCACCCCAGCCCCACCCCCACCCCGAACCAGCCTTCAACCCAGCCCCATGACCAGCCGCCGTATCCCATCCATCCACCCGTCCACCCCCATAAATTCCGGGCAGTTCACCACGACCATCGCATTTCCACCACTTGATCACGCCGCGACATCCACCGCTCCTCAATGAATCGCCACGAACAGTTACGGACACACCGCTGAGTGTGATGTGCTTAACCGGTCAGGGGAGCATCAGGTCCGGGAGGGATCGTTCGTGAGTACGGACAAGATCCGCCGCTGGGAGTCGGGAGCGCTCGCACACGCCGTCTCGGACCCCTTCGGCCAGGGCCCGGTGCCCTGGCTGCGCGGCAGCGAGAACTACTTCGACGACACCGGCCACGTCGTGCCCTGGTACGTCGACCCGGCCGTCACCGCGGATCCCGGCATCGCCGATCCCGCCGCCCCGGACCGAGCCGACCGGGGTGACCGAGGCGCCGCCAACTCCGGCGTCCCCGCCCCCCGCGGGTCCGGCGCCCGCTGCGCCCCGGCCCACGGCCCCCGCACCGCCGACGATGTCCACCGCCAGATCAAGGGCTTCGCCTCCACCGGAGCCGTCGCCCCCGGCGAGGCCATCGACTTCCGCATCACCGTCGACCCGCCCCAGCAGTTCTCCGTCGACATCTACCGGATCGGCCACTACGGGGGCGACGGCGCCGCGAAGATCACCACGAGCCCCCGGCTCTCCGGCATCGTCCAGCCCGCCCCGCTCACCGCCGACCGCACCGTCTCCTGCCACCACTGGTGGCTGTCCTGGCGCCTCCAGGTCCCCACGTACTGGAGCGAAGGGGCGTATGTCGCCGTGCTCACCACTGCCGACGGCTACCGCAGCCACATCCCCTTCACCGTCCGCGACACCCTCCCGCCCGTCGCCCACCACCAGCCTTCCAATGAGGCTCTGCGCGCCGCCCCGCCCGCTGCCGACCTGCTCCTCCTGCTCCCCGACATCACCTGGCAGGCGTACAACCTCTACCCCGAGGACGGCCGCACCGGCGCCAGCCTCTACCACGCCTGGGACGACGAGGGCCGCCTGCTCGGCGAGGAGGACGCGGCCGTCACCGTCTCCTTCGACCGCCCCTACGCGGGCGCCGGCCTCCCCCTCCACGTCGGCCACGCCTACGACTTCATCCGCTTTGCTGAGCGCTACGGCTACGACGTCGCGTACGCCGACACCCGCGACCTGCACGCCGGGCGCATCGACCCGACCCGCTACCGCGGCCTCGTCTTCCCCGGCCACGACGAGTACTGGTCGGTCCCCATGCGCCGCACCGTCGAGCTGGCCCGCGACACCGGCACGTCCCTCGTCTTCCTCTCCGCCAACACCATGTACTGGCAGGCCGAGCTGGCCGCGTCCCCGTCCGGCGCCCCCGACCGCCTCCTCAGCTGCCGCAAGCGCCGCGGCCCGGGCAAACCCGCGCTCTGGCGCGAGCTGGGGCGGCCGGAGCAGCTCCTGCTCGGCATCCAGTACGCGGGCGCGGTCCCCGAACCCAGCCCGATGGTGGTCCGCAACGCCGACCACTGGCTCTGGGAGGCGACCGGCGCGACCGAGGGCGACGAGCTGCCCGGCCTCGTCGCGGGCGAGGCCGACCGCTACTTCCCCCGCACACCCCTGCCGGACCACACCCGCCGCATCCTGCTCGCCCACTCCCCGTACAAGGACACCGAGGGCGACACCCGCCACCAGGAGACCTCCCTCTACCGGGCCCCCAGCGGCGCGTTCGTCTTCGCCTCCGGCACCTTCGCCTGGTCGCCCGCGCTGGACCGGCCCGGCCACGTCGACGCCCGGGTCCAGCGGGCCACCGCCAACCTCCTCGACCGCATCTGCAAGCGCGACTGACGCTGAAGGACCCTGGAAGGGAGGAACCGCGTCCGGTACGGGAGAATCGGAACGGACTCCTGGATCGATCTACGCGGAGGCAGCGTGTCCGGATTCGTGGAAAAGCCCGAGCCAGCTCAGGTGCCCGGTCTGGTGCATCTGCACACCGGCAAGGTGCGTGACCTGTATCAGAACGGGTCGGGCGACCTCGTGATGGTCGCCAGCGACCGCATCTCCGCCTACGACTGGGTGCTGCCCACCGAGATCCCGGACAAGGGGCGCGTCCTCACACAGCTGTCCCTGTGGTGGTTCGACCGCATCTCGGATCTGATCCCTCACCACGTCCTCAGCACCGACCTCCCCGAGGGCGCCCCCGCCGACTGGGCCGGCCGGACCCTCGTCTGCAAGTCGCTGAGCATGGTCCCGGTCGAGTGCGTCGCCCGCGGCTACCTCACCGGCTCCGGCCTCGCCGAGTACGAGGAGAGCCGTACGGTCTGCGGTCTCGCCCTCCCCGAGGGCCTGGCCGACGGCTCCGAACTGCCCGCCCCGATCTTCACCCCGGCCACCAAGGCCGCGGTCGGCGACCACGACGAGAACGTGTCGTACGAGGAAGTCGCCCGCCAGCTCGGCGCCGACACCGCCGCCCAGCTGCGGCAGGCCACCCTCGCCCTCTACAGCCGGGCCCGCGACCTCGCCCGCGACCGCGGGATCATCCTCGCCGACACGAAGTTCGAGTTCGGCTTCGACGGCGAGACCCTGGTCGTCGCGGACGAGGTACTGACCCCGGACTCCTCGCGCTTCTGGCCCGCCGACGCCTGGGAACCGGGCCACCCGCAGCCGTCCTTCGACAAGCAGTACGTCCGCGACTGGCTGACCTCGCCCGCCTCGGGCTGGGACCGCCGCAGCGAACAGCCGCCGCCCGCGCTGCCCGCGGAGATCGTCGAACGGACCAGCGCCAAGTACGTGGAGGCGTACGAGCGACTGACCGGCACACCCTGGTCGTAACCCCGCCCTACGCTCCCCATGGAGCGGCTGCCCACGCAGAAGGCCCCGGTCGTGATGACCGGGGCCTTTTCCTCTGGAGCGGACGACGAGATTCGAACTCGCGACCCTCACCTTGGCAAGGTGATGCTCTACCAACTGAGCCACGTCCGCATGCTGCGTTGCGAAAGACAACTATAGCCAACCTCGCTCACGTGCGATGCGCACCGCCGCATGGCGGTTCTCCGCGGAGAGCTTCGCGGCCGCGGAGGAGAGGTAGTTGCGAACGGTGCCCTGGGAGAGCGCGGCCCGCTGCGCGATCTCCGCGACGCGCGCGCCATCGGCCGCCAGCTCGAGCACTTCGGCCTCGCGGGCGGTGAGCGGGGAGTCCCCGGCGCTGATGGCGTCCGCCGCCAACTCCGGGTCCACGTAACGGTTTCCTTCGTGCACCGTGCGGATGATCTCGGCGAGCCGCTGCGCCGAGACGGTTTTCGGTACGAACCCCCGGACCCCGGCCGCCAGCGCCCGCTTCAGATGCCCGGGCCTGCCGTGGCTGGTCACGATCATGGTCCGGCAGCCGGGCAGTTCGGCCCGCAGTGATGTTGCCACCGACACACCGTCCGCCCCCGGCATCTGCAGGTCCAGCACCGCCACGTCAGGGCGGTGCGCCCGGGCCATCGCCACCGCCTCGGGCCCGGATGCGGCCTCGGCGACGACCAGCAGATCGTCCTCCAGCGCCAGCAGCGCGGCGAGCGCCCCGCGAATGAGGTGCTCGTCATCGGCGAGCAACACCCGTACGCGTGCCGCTGACGCCTGGGGGGAGCCGTGCTCGACGCTCATCACGCTCCCGCCGGTCCGCGGTCGGAACTCCGCCCCCGATGCCGCCGAGAGTCGCCCGCGCTCTCCGCGGGCAGGCCCTCGGCGCTCTCCTCCCAGCCACCCGCTTCCCCGCCCGCTCGCCCTGGGGCGAGTCCGGCGGAGGGTCCTTCCCCGCAGTGGCCCCCAGCGGCTCCGCCGGCAGGCGACCCTTCCCGGCTGCGGACGATATCCGGCTCCGCCACGCGGGGGGCTTTGCGTCCTGGGCGGCGGGCGGGTTGAAGGGCGGAGCCCCCTTCAGGGGCGGGTAGGCGGGAAGCCTCCGCGCGCAGCGCAGGGAGGAAATCGGACACCCCGCCGGGCAGCGGGATCTCTGCGGTCAGGCGGAAGGTGCCATCCGGATGCGGCCCGGCGGCCAACGTGCCGCCGAGCGCGGCCAACCGCTCACGCAAGCCCGCAAGCCCCGCGCCTCCACGGCCCGGCGCGGTGCCCGGCGCGCCGTCGTTCTCAACCACCAGCACCGCGCGCTCGGCGCCGCCCGCGCCCGCGTCCAGCCGGATCGCGCAGCGCCGAGCGTCCCCGTGCCGCAGCACATTGGTCGCGGCCTCGCGCATCACCCACCCCAGCGCCGACTGCACCTCAGCCGGAAGGCACGAGCCGTCGTCGCCCTCGACGCGGCAGGCGACCCCCGCGGCCCTGAGTACGGACCGGGCACCCGCCAACTCCACGTCCAGGTCCGCCTCCCGGTAGCCCCGTACGACATCGCGCACCTCGCGCTGCGACTCCCGCGCGATCCGCTGCACCTCGATCATCTGATCCACCGCCTCCGGCCGTCCCCGCCGGGCGAGCTGTACGGCCAGCTCGCTCTTGAGGGCGATGACCGACAGGTTGCGCCCCATCACATCGTGCAGATCGCGGCCGAACCGCAGCCGCTCCTCCGCGACCGCCAGCCGCGCCTGGAGTTCGCGGGCCGCGTCCAACTCCCATACGGCGCGCAGCAGCCATGCCGAGAAGCCGTTCGTGAAGGTCATCACCGTGCCCGCAAGGGCTGTCGCGACGGCGAAGCCGACGACCTCGTCGACCGGCAGCCGGACCGCCGCCGCGGCCACCGCCACCCCCGCCGCGGCCACCCCGGCCGCATACAACGCATGCCGAATCCCGCGCAGCCCGAGGACCAGCGCGCCGAGGCCGAACCCGGTGAAGCCGACGACCGCGGAGCTCGCGTCCCCGATCTCGGGGACCGTCCCGGCCGCGCGCAGGGACAGCGCCAGCACCGCTCCCGCGGCCGAGAACACCGCGACGCCGGTGGCGAGCCGGACCGGCCGCGCGCGCCGGTCGAGCGCCCAGTCCAGGGACCGCGAGGACAGCACGGCGCAGAGCACGGCGTGCACCGCGACCAGCAGGAACAGCCCGGCGCGCACCCGGGCCGGAGCTTCCCCGCCGGCGACCGCCGCGCCGATCGCCGTGATCTCGACCAGCACGAAGGCGTGGAACAGCCAGCGGGTATAGAGCTCGATCCGGGCCGGATCGCTCCGCCGGTCCCACCACCGCGTCAGCCTCGACATCCGCTCCCCACTCCCCAGCACGACGCGCGGCACAGCGCTCAGCGCCGCGGCTCCCAGCGGAACCACCGCCGTACAGCAAACACGGCCAGCCCCGCCCAGACCACCGCGCACCCCACCGCCCGCAGCACGGCACCCGCGTCCGCACCCGCGCCGCCCAGCCAGCCGTACCGTACGAGCTCCACGACGGGTGTCAGCGGTAGCAGCCGCAGGACGTCCGCCGCCCCGTCCGGCAGCAGTTCCAGCGGGACGAAGAGCCCCGACCCGCCGAACGACACCGCCATCAGCGGCAACACCGTGATCTGTGCGCTCTCCACGGTCCTGGTGACGGCGGCCGACGCGGCGGCCAGGGCGGCCAGCATGACGGTGCCCAACAGCATGCCCGCCACGAGGATTTCGGGCCGCCGCGGCGCGGACAGGTCCAGCAGCAGGGCCCCGGCCGCGATCAGCACCGCGCACTGGCCCAGCGCCACCGCCGCCGAGGGAAGCGCGGTGCCCGCCAGGATCTCCAGGTCCCCCGGCTCCCCTGCCCGCAGCCGCTTGAGCACCAGCTCCTCGCGGCGGGCGACATAGGCCGGTACGAGATTGGCATAGACGACGAAGATGAGAACGACCCCGATCCCGCCGGTCATGGAGGCTGCGGCGACGCTCAGCCCCGTTCTGGCGAGCTCGAGCCGCGCGACGCTCGACCGCACCGCCCACACCATCGCGACGGGCATGAGCAGCGCCATGAACAGCGCGGTCCGGTTCCGTACGAGCAGGGTCAGCTCGGCCCGGCCGAGCGCCGCCAGCCGCCCCGCCGCGCCGGTGGTCGCGGTGGCACTCATCGCACACCACCTCCCGCCGCTCCGTCCCCGTTGTCCCCGTTGCCCGCGATGGCCAGAAACGCCTCCTCGAGCGAGGCCTCCCGCGCATCCAGCCGCCCCAGCACGACGCCCTTCCCGTCCGCCCAGCTCAGCAGCTCCGTCAGCGACTCCTGCAGCCGCTCGGTGTGCAGGCGGATCCGCTGCCCTCGCTCCTCGTGGCTGACCGCGCCCAGCCGGGGCAACGGCGGCAGGTCGCCCAGCAGATAGCCCTCGGGCAGCTCGAAGGAGATCCGGGCCGGGTGCGCGGCGATCACCTCGTGGGTGGAGCCGCAGGCCGCGATGCGCCCCTCGTGCAGGATCGCGAGCCGGTCGGCGAGCGCCTCCGCCTCCTCCAGGTAATGGGTCGTCAGCACCACCGTGGCCCCGCCGTCCCGCAGCTCGCGCACCAGGCGCTGGGTGTCGCGCCGCCCCTCAGCGTCGAGCCCGGTCGTCGGCTCGTCCAGGAACAGCACCTCGGGCCGCCCCAGCAGCGCCAGTGCCAGGTCCAGGCGGCGCCGCTCGCCGCCCGACAGCTGCTTGACGCGTACGTCGGCGCGGGCGCTCAGCCCGACGAGCCCGAGGGCCTCGGCCACCGGGCGCGCCCCGCTGGTGCAGCCCGCCCACATCCTGGCCGTCTCCCCGGCCGTGAGGTCGGAGGGGAAGCCGCCCTCCTGGAGCATCACGCCGGTCCGCGGCCGCACCTCGGCCCGCCTTTCGTACGGGTCCATCCCCAGCACCCGCACCTGCCCGCCGCTCGGCCTGGCCAGGCCCTCCAGCAGCTCGACGGTCGAGGTCTTGCCGGCGCCGTTCGTGCCCAGCAGGGCGAACAGCTCGCCGCGCGCCACGGAGAAGGAGATCCCGCGCACCGCCTCGAAGGCTCCGCGGCCGTCGCCGTAGCTGCGCCGCAGCCCGGTGACGTCGATCACATACTCGTCGGTGTCCATGGATTCAGCCTTGCGACGCCCGGCGGGCGCGGGCAGTGCAGGGTGTCACCACTGCTCATGACACATGTCATCGTCGCGGGAGCCGACGGCATACGACGGCGGGATGCCGACGCCATACGACGAAGGCCCCGGTCCTTGGGACCGGGGCCTTCGCCCTGCGTGGAGCGGACGACGAGGCTCGAACTCGCGACCTCAACCTTGGCAAGGTTGCGCTCTACCAACTGAGCTACGTCCGCATGCCTCCGAACGGCTTTCACCGCCCGGCGCGACCATCACTGTACCCGATCCACTGGCTGGTCGGAAAAGTGAGGAGAGCGGGTGACAGGGATCGCACACTGCGCCTCCCCCTTGGAAAGGGGGCGCTCTACTACTGAGCTACACCCGCGTGGCTCCGTGAGGTCCGGCTCTGCGGCCTCGCCCCTCGGCGCGCTCCAGACTGTAGCTGATCGCCCGGGGTGTCGTGCAAGTCAGCTGCGGTCCGGCCTCGGCCAGGCCCGCACCGGCCCCGAGCCGCCCTCGCTCCGGCCGCGCGACCCGGCCAGGGCCCTGCTCAACTCGATGCGTTGAACGCCTCGTAGACCTTCTTCGGGATCCGGCCGCGCGGCGGCACCTCCATGCCGTGCGACCGCGCCCAGGCCCGTACGGCCGCGGGGTCGGGGGCGACGGCGGTGTGCCGGTAGGCCTTGCCCGACTTGGACCGCTTTCGGCCCGCTTCCACATAAGGCGCGAGCGCTCCGCGCAGTTTCTTCGCATTGGCTGTGTTCAGGTCGATCTCGTAGAACTTGCCGTCGAGACCGAAGGTGACCGTCTCCGCCGCTTCCCCGCCATCGATGTCGTCGGAGAGTGTGACCACTACGCGCTGAGCCACGGATATCGGTCCTTTCGTAACGGCACCACCGCAATGACGTGCGAAGATGCGGGTGGCCGGGGGTTGGGGGTCAGTTCTTTTTCATTTGTACAGCGACAGCGATTGCATTGCGAAGCCCAGTTAATTCCCTCCGCGTGTCATGCCGCAATCGGTGACCATACGGTTTTCCCCTGATTTTCCACAGGGGGAACCCGCGCCGATGCGTAAACGTGACCGTGTCCCGAGATATCTACCCGCGTAGATTCTCCAGCGGGGTACGCTGAGGGAACCGCCTTACGCACCACACCACCGGGAGTGCCAGTGGCACGCGTCGTAGTCGACGTCATGCTCAAGCCGGAGATCCTCGACCCCCAGGGCCAGGCGGTGCAGCGTGCACTGCCCCGCCTCGGTTTCGACGGAATCGCCGACGTCCGCCAGGGAAAGCGCTTCGAACTCGAGGTGGAAGGGCCGGTCGACGAAGCCGCCCTCGCCCGGGTCCGCGAGATGGCCGAGACGTTCCTCGCCAACACTGTGATCGAGGACTTCACCGTGAAGGTCGAGTCGTGACTGCCCGCCCGTCTCCCACCACCACCCTCAACGGAGGCCCTTCGGGCCGCAGCAACGTCCGTATCGGAGTCGTGACTTTCCCCGGGAGTCTCGATGACCGGGACACGCAGCGCGCGATTCGCCGCGCCGGCGCGGAACCGGTCGCGCTGTGGCACCGCGACAAGGACCTCAAGCAAGTCGACGCGGTCGTCCTGCCCGGCGGATTCTCGTACGGCGACTATCTGCGGGCCGGAGCCATCTCCCGCTTCTCGCCGGTCATGGAGACCGTCATCGAGCAGGCCAGGGCCGGTCTCCCGGTGCTGGGCATCTGTAACGGCTTCCAGGTCCTCACCGAGGCGCACCTGCTGCCCGGCGCCATGCTCGGCAACGACCATCTGCACTTCATCTGCCGCGAGCAGAAGTTGCGGGTGGAGAACGCGGACACCGCCTGGACCGCCGACTACACCGCGGGCCAGGAGATCCACATCCCGCTGAAGAACATGGACGGCCGCTACGTCGCCGACGAGCGCACCCTGGACATGCTGGAGGCTGAGGGCCGGGTCGCCTTCCGTTATCTGGGCGTGAACCCCAACGGGTCGCTCCGCGACATCGCCGGCATCACCAACGAGGCGGGCAATGTCGTCGGTCTGATGCCGCACCCCGAGCACGCCGTGGAGCCGGGCATCGGCACCGGCGGCACGGACGGCCTCGGATTCTTCACCTCGATCCTCAAGAAGCTGGTCGGCGTATGAGCGACGCACGCGCGGCCACTCGGCTGCTGGGGGTACCGCCCACGCCGAAGGCTGTGGGGGAGAACACGAAGGCCGCGCCTCTGCGCCGCGCGGGCGGAGAAGCGAATGAAGGGGGCGCAGCATGAGCCTGGATACGGTCAAGCACGCGGCCGAGACGCCGGACACCGAGCAGCCGTGGGCCGAACTCGGCCTCAAGAAGGACGAGTACGAGCGCATCCGCGACATCCTGGGCCGCCGCCCGACCGGCGCCGAGCTGGCGATGTACTCGGTCATGTGGTCCGAGCACTGTTCGTACAAGTCGAGCAAGGTGCACCTGAAGCAGTTCGGCGAGAAGGCCCCCGAGAACGCCGCCCTGCTGGTGGGCATCGGTGAGAACGCGGGTGTCGTCGACGTCGGCCAGGGCTATGCCGTCACCTTCAAGGTCGAGTCGCACAACCACCCCTCGTACATCGAGCCGTACCAGGGTGCGGCCACCGGCGTCGGCGGCATCGTCCGCGACATCCTCGCCATGGGTGCCCGGCCGGTCGCGGTCATGGACCCGCTGCGCTTCGGCGCCGCCGGTCACCCCGACACCAAGCGCGTCCTGCCGGGTGTCGTCGCGGGCGTCGGTGGCTACGGCAACTGCCTGGGCCTGCCGAACATCGGCGGCGAGGTCGTCTTCGACCCGTGCTACCAGGGCAACCCGCTGGTCAACGCGCTGTGCGTGGGCGTGATGAAGCACGAGGACATCCACCTGGCGAAGGCGTCCGGCGCCGGCAACAAGGTGATCCTTTACGGTGCCAGGACCGGCGGCGACGGCATCGGCGGGGTGTCGGTGCTGGCCAGTGAGACCTTCGAGTCGACCGGCCCGGCCAAGCGCCCGGCGGTCCAGGTCGGCGACCCGTTCCAGGAGAAGCTCCTCATCGAGTGCACCCTGGAGCTCTTCAAGGCGGACCTGGTCACCGGCATCCAGGACCTCGGCGGCGCGGGCCTGTCCTGCGCGACGAGCGAACTGGCGAGCGCCGGCTCCGGCGGCATGCGCGTCGAGCTGGACACCGTGCCGCTGCGCGACGCGACGCTCTCGCCCGAGGAGATCCTCATGAGCGAGTCGCAGGAGCGCATGTGCGCGATCGTCGAGCCGGGGAAGGTCGGCCGGTTCCTGGAGATCTGCGAGAAGTGGGATGTCATCGCCACCGTGATCGGCGAGGTGACGGACGGCGAGCGGCTGGAGATCTTCTGGCACGGCGAGCAGATCGTGGACGTGCCGCCGCGGACCGTGGCCCATGAGGGCCCGGTGTACCAGCGGCCGTACGCCCGCCCGGAGTGGCAGGACGCGCTGCAGGCCGACGACGCGTCCCGGCTTCCGCGCCCGGCCGGCGGGGATGAGCTGCGCAAGCAGGTCCTCGCGCTGGTCTCATCACCGAACCAGGCGTCCAAGTCCTGGGTCACGGACCAGTACGACCGCTTCGTGCAGGGCAACACGGTGCTCGCGCAGCCGGAGGACTCCGGCATGGTGCGGATCGACGAGGAGACGGGCCTCGGGGTCGCCGTCGCGACGGACGGTAACGGGCGCTACGCGAAGCTCGACCCGTACGCGGGTGCGCAGCTCGCGCTCGCCGAGGCGTACCGGAACGTCGCCGCGTCCGGCGCGAAGCCGCTCGCCATCTCCGACTGCCTCAACTTCGGCTCGCCGGAGGACCCGGCGGTCATGTGGCAGTTCGCGGAGGCCTGTCGTGGTCTCGCGGATGGCTGCCAGGTACTGGGGACCCCGGTGACCGGCGGCAATGTGTCGCTGTACAACCAGACCGGTGAGGCCGCGATCCACCCGACCCCGGTGGTGGCTGTGCTCGGTGTGATCGACGATGTCGCGCGCCGCACGCCGATCGCGTTCGCGGACGAGGGCCACCTGGTCTACCTGCTCGGCGATACCAGGGAGGAACTGGGCGGTTCCGCCTGGTCCCAGGTGGTCCACGAGCACCTCGGCGGGCTTCCGCCGAAGGTGGACCTGGAGCGCGAGAAGCTGCTCGCCGAGATTCTGATCTCGGCGTCGCGGGACGGCATGATCGACGCGGCGCACGACATTTCGGACGGCGGGCTGGTCCAGGCCCTGGTCGAGTCCTGCCTGCGAGGCGGGAAGGGCGTCCGGATCGTCGTGCCCGACACTGCCTCCGGTAGCGGCTCCGCCGCGGGGGACCCCTTCGTCTTCCTCTTCTCGGAGTCGGCGGGCCGCGCGGTGGTGGCCGTGCCGCGCAGCGAGGAGCTGCGCTTCACCGACATGTGCGGCGCCCGCGGACTTCCGGCGGCACGGATCGGTGTCGTGGACGGCGACGCGCTCGACGTCCAGGGGCATTTCAGTATCCCGCTGGCTAAGCTCGAGAAGGCGCACCACGCAACGATGCCCGCGCTGCTGGCCGGACGGCGTGCTGTTCCGCGGCCCCGTCCGCGGGGCGGTCGGGGCCGCGGCGTTGTCAGCGGCCGCTGATAGCTTCTGCGCATCACGTGGGGGGAGTGATGTTCGGTGACTGACCGACCGCGCCTGCGCAAGGTGGTCAATGTCCTGGTCGTGTGCACCGCGGTCGTGGGGATCGGCTGGAGCGGAACCGAGCTCTGGACGTATGCGGCGAACCGGCTCGCCATCGACGAGGCCTGCGCCGGACTCGTATCCCCAGGGAAGATCACCGCGCTCCCCTACGGCGAGGGCCGCATCGAGCACAACGACTCGGCGATCGACCTCGACACCGCTTCGGGCCGGTGCGAGCTGTTCAGTACGTCGGCGGGGGAAGCCGCTGACGCCTCGAAGCGGATGTTCTTCACGGCGAGCGTCGCCGTGGAACCGGAAGCGGCGACCGAGGAGACGGACCCGCCCTGGGACACCCTCGTCGACCGGTACGACCCGACCTACCTGGATCATCCGCTCGGCGGCGGCATCCCGGGCATCGTCACGGACACCGGGGTCGGCGTCAAACTCCCCTGCGCGGGCGGGAAGAAGGTTCAGGGCAGCGCGGTCAAGAACGTCGTGGCCGGCGCGGTCACCACGATGGACGGCTTCGATCCGCTCGGCAGCGGTCACCAGATGGACCAGAACACCCGTGACCGGTTGGCCTCCATAGCCGTCGACACCGCCAACAACCTCGGCGCGAAGCTCGGTTGCCGGGACCGGTTGCCCTCACCGCCGGGCGGCATCCCGCCTGTCGAGGGCGAGCTCATAGCTCCCGAGTCGGCGAAGGGAACCTGCGCCTGGTACGCGAAGTCCGGCCTGGACAGCGGGGATTGGATGCCCGACCAGGTGATGGAGACCCGGGCCGACGGGGACGTCTGGACCGAGAAGTGCGGTCTGGCGCTGCGCCAGGACACCGCACGGGAGACCTGGGGGAAGTACGCGGGCAAGCCGGGGTACGAGGAGCTGGCCCAGCGGGACGCGCCCAGGTACGAGGGCGACTGGTGGGCCACGGCGCAGAGCTGGTTCGGGGAGTCCGCGAAGGATGTGCGGATCGACGAGATCGGCACGGAGACGACCGCGGCGGAGCCGGGGCGCGCGGGCCGCTCGCCGGAGGCACCCGTCTGGTGGGCGTCCTCAGTGTGCGACGGTGAGCCCGCCGTGCACACGCTCACCCTCCGGGACTCGTACGCCTTGGGGGCCGCGTCCCGCTTCGAGCCCGTGTTCCGCGCCTACGTCGCCGATGTCGCCCAGCGCCGGGGGTGCACGGACGTCCGGTTCCCGAAGGCATCGGCCTTCACGGCGACTTTCGAGGAGAGCTGAGCCTTGGAACGGCCCCGCACCGCTGCGGGCTCGGGGCCGTCGGCCCGCTGAGTTCCGGGTGGTGATCAGGTCCAGAACTCGTTCTGGACGTCGATGTCCTCGACGCATTCGTCGATGTCGGTGATCTTCCCGCCGACGATCGTGAAGAAGAGCCCTTCGGCCATCTCCATGCCGCGGTCGCCCCGATCGGCGCGGACCTTGTGCACGGACATGACGTGCCCGCGCCCGTCGGCCAGCACGTTCTCAAGCTCGACCTGCATAGTGCCGCTGGTCTCCTCGCCGAGACGGCGGTACATCTGCAGACAGGCATCGCGACCCTTGTGGTGCCCCGAGAAGATGTTGTCTCCGGGCACGTGGTGAACGACATCCGCCGTCATCAGGGAGCCCAAGGTGTCCATGTCACCCCGGGAGAATGCGTCGTAGCCCTGGCGGACCAGGGTGCAGTCAGGGTGCTCAGCCATAGTGATTCACGCCTTTCCTGCCGATATTTCCCTTGTGTTTCCATCATCGGACGGGCCCGAAAACCTGTCCACGGCGGGACGCGGGCCTGGCTAAGCTCGGCGCCATGCCCCCTGCTCAGCGCAAGCCCCGCGCCCGTACGTACGACCCGGCGAAGGTGCGGGCCGCGGTCACCGCCCAGCTTCAGTACGTGAGGGAGGCGGTGGCCGGGCTGTCCGCGGAGCAGTGGGCGCTGCCCACGCGGCTCGGCGACTGGAGCGTCCGCGATCTTGTCGCGCACATCGCCATGTGCGTCGGAGCCGTCAGCCACTACGCGGAGCAGCCCGCGCCGTCCGTACGCGAGGTCGCCCTCGTGGACTGGCCGGCCGCGACGGCGGCCCACGCCGGGACCGTCGACGAGAACACGCGCGCCCTCGCCGCCCAGGGCGAGCCGCAGGAGCTGCTGACCCGCGCTGCCGACCGGCTCGCCGTGACCCTCGCCTCCACGCCCGACGACCGCCTGCTCGCGGGCCGTGTCGGGGCCATCCGGCTGGACGACTTCCTGGTCACCCGGTGCATCGAACTCACGGTTCACGGTGACGACTTGGCGGCCGCGCTCGGGGCCGAGATCCCGTACGACCGGCAGGCGCTCGCCGCCGCGACGCGCGTGCTCGCCGACGCGCTGGCGGCGAAGGCGCCCGGCGGGTCGGTGGAGGTGCGGATTCCGCCATTCGCGGTCGTGCAGTGCGCCGAGGGGCCCCGGCACACCCGCGGCACCCCGCCGAACGTCGTCGAGACCGACCCGCTGACCTGGATCCGCCTCGCCACGGGCCGTATGAGCTGGGCTGATGCGCTCGGCGCTGCGGCGGTTTCCGCCAGTGGCGAGCGGGCCGATCTGTCGGCTCTGCTGCCGGTACTGGGGTAGGGCCCGGCCCCGGCGGAGCCCCGAAGCCCGGTGGGGGCGCGCGGCCGGAGTGGGGCCGAGTTCGTACGTACGTTCATCATCGCTCGCTCTCGGCAGCCATAATCCCCGCATGACTTCGCCCCGCGCCCCGCTGCCGGCAGAGTTCAGAGCTGTCCGCCCGTGGACCACGCGCGACGCACAGAGCTGGCTCGCGGCAGCACCACCGCGCTGGGCCAACCGCCTGGGGCCCGCGATCGCGCTCGCCCTGGCCCTGGTGGCGGCGATCGCGGCCGAGCCCGCGGTCGTGCAGAGCGGACTGCAGAACAGCCTGCAGAGCGGCCGTTCCCCCGCCGACACCGACTGGACCGGTGTGGCGGAGACGGCCCTGGCCCTGACCCAGGTCTACTGGTTCCTGCGGCTTCCCGAACTCACCCTCATCTCCGCGCCGTTGACCGGGGCCCTCGTCGCGTACGAGGAGTTCCCCGCCCCGGACACGGGCAGTGCGGCCGCGAACGCGGCCGTACTCGGCGCCCTCCTCTACGGCTGGTCGATCGCGCTCCTGCGCCTTCGCCACCGGCGCCGCCAGCGGCTCGCGGCGCAGTCCGCGGCCTGTCCTGACACCCGCCCGCTCCCGCCGCCGCTGCCGCCCCTGCGCCGCGGCCGGCTCCAGATCGCCGCGGGGGCGCTGTTGTGCACGGTCGCCGCCGTCGCGTTCTGGCAGGCGGATCGCACCGCGAGCGCCGACGAGGCGCGCGCCGCAGGGGCGACCCGCCAGACCGCGCCGGCAGAGTCCGCGGGGGAGTCCGCGGCGGAGGCCCCCGGCTCGGGCGCGCTCGACGCCTGGCAGCTGAGCGGCTCGGCCGCGGCCGCGTTCGGCGTGTCCGCCCTCGCCTTCGGCGCCCTGGCCCGCCGCCGGGCCGCCGCCCTGCGACGCGGACCGGTTCCGGTGCTGCGGGTCCTCATACGCGAGGACGTCGAGGCCGACACCTGGGTCTTCGCGGCCGACGACCCCGAGGGCCGGTGCCCTCTCTTTTCCTGCGCGGTGGAGCAGGAGGACGACGAGGACGACGGCGACGAAGAACTGGAGGACGGCGAGGACAGCGGGGACAGCGAGGAAGAGGGCGAGGAAGAGGGCGAGGAAGAGGGCGAGGAAGAGGGCGAGGAAGAGGAGGAGCCGGAACAGCCGAGTCCGGAGGAAGCCGCCGCGCGGCTGCGCACCCTCACCCGGCTGCGCGAGGCCGTCCTCCTCGGCGCCCCGTGCGCCCGCGCCGAGGTGGCCCTGGTCTCGGTGGCCGCCGATGGCGAGCCCATCACGGAGTACACCTTCCAGGCCGTACGCCCCGCCCGCGGACGACGTCGCACCCCTGCGGCCCCGGTCGCGCGCGAGGACGAAGGTCTTGACGTGACCTTCGGCGGAGTGTCGACGGCCGAGCAGCTCGAAGCCGTGGCCGCGACCGGCCGGACCGCGGCCCGTATGGTCCCCCGGGACGAGCCCGCCCGCTGGGGCCCGCGGCCCGCCGACCGCGTCGTCGGAGTCCTCGGCCTGCTCCTCGCGGCCGCCGTGCTCGGCTCGTACCTGAGGGACGAGGACTCCCCGTGGTGGTACGCCTTCATCGTCCTCCTGGTCGCGTCCGTGCTCACCACGTCCTCCGCCATGGCCCACTGGCGCGTCACCGCCGACCGCGACGGGCTGTGGCTGACCGGTGCCTGGCGGGTCCGGCACCTTCCGTGGGACCGGCTCGGTGTCGCGAGGTACGACGAGGGGGAGCTCCGGGTGCGCGACCACGGCCGGGACTCGGTCTGGAGGCTGCGGGTGGCCCTGACGAGGTTCAGGCGCCGGCCCCGCCCGGACGGCGCCGCCCCCGGCCGCCGGGCGTCCGAGGAGATCACCGCCATGCGCGTACACCCGGAGTTGCGCCCCGCCCGCGTCAGTACGCGCCGCGAACGCGGGCTGCCGCTCGCCCCGCTCGTCGCCGTACCGCTCGCGGTCTGGACGGTCTGGGCGGTCTGGACGCAGCACGTCTGAGGCTCCGGCCGAACGTCTGAGGCTCCGCCCGCGGCCCTGGATCCCCGGCCCTGGATCCCCGGCCCTCAAGAAGTGTGACGCAGACGTCATCGGGCGCCGCATGCTGACCGGGTCCACCGGCCCCACCAGGCCATTCAACGGTCGTCCCGCACTGTGGACACCACCTCGGACCGGCTCCGCACCATGCCTCGCCCCTCCCGTCGTCGGATCCGGCAGGTGCGGCGGAGTACCTGGTTCGGGTTAATCCTCAACCTGTCCTAGACTCGGTGGCGTGCCACGTGGTGACGGACGACTCAACCACGACCTCCTCCCCGGTGAGAAAGGCCCTCAGGACGCCTGCGGCGTCTTCGGTGTCTGGGCTCCGGGGGAAGAGGTCTCCAAACTCACCTATTTCGGGCTGTACGCGCTGCAGCACCGTGGACAGGAGTCCGCGGGCATCGCGGTGAGCAACGGCTCCCAGATCCTCGTCTTCAAGGACATGGGCCTGGTTTCCCAGGTCTTCGACGAGACCTCCCTCGGCTCCCTCCGGGGCCACATCGCGGTCGGCCACGCCCGCTACTCGACCACCGGCGCCTCCGTGTGGGAGAACGCGCAGCCGACCTTCCGCGCCACCGCCCACGGCTCGATCGCCCTGGGCCACAACGGCAACCTGGTCAACACGGCCGAACTGGCCGAGCTGGTGGCCGAACTCCCCCGCGAGAACGGCCGCGCCACCCAGGTCGCCGCGACCAACGACACCGACCTCATCACCGCCCTCCTCGCGGGCCAGGTCGACGAGGACGGCAAGCCACTGACCGTCGAGCAGGCCGCGCCCCTGGTCCTGCCCAAGGTCAAGGGCGCCTTCTCGCTCGCCTTCATGGACGAGCACACCCTCTACGCCGCCCGCGACCCGCAGGGCGTCCGCCCGCTGGTCCTCGGCCGCCTCGAGCGCGGCTGGGTCGTGGCGAGCGAAACCGCCGCCCTCGACATCGTCGGCGCGAGCTTCATCCGCGAGGTCGAGCCCGGCGAGATGATCGCCATCGACGAGGACGGCCTGCGCGCCACTCGCTTCGCCGAGGCCCGCCCCAAGGGCTGCGTCTTCGAGTACGTCTACCTCGCCCGCCCGGACACCGACATCGCCGGCCGCAACGTCTACCTCTCCCGCGTGGAGATGGGCCGCCGCCTGGCCAAGGAGGCCCCGGCCGAAGCCGACCTGGTGATAGCGACCCCGGAGTCCGGCACCCCGGCCGCCGTCGGATACGCCGAGGCGAGCGGCATCCCGTACGGCTCGGGCCTGGTCAAGAACTCCTACGTCGGCCGGACGTTCATCCAGCCCAGCCAGACCATCCGTCAGCTCGGCATCCGCCTCAAGCTCAACCCCCTCAAGGAAGTCATCCGGGGCAAGCGCCTGGTGGTCGTCGACGACTCGATCGTCCGCGGCAACACCCAGCGCGCGCTCGTCCGGATGCTCCGCGAGGCCGGGGCGGCCGAGGTCCACATCCGGATCTCCTCCCCGCCGATCAAGTGGCCCTGCTTCTTCGGTATCGACTTCGCCACGCGCGCGGAGCTGATCGCCAACGGCCTGTCGGTCGAGGAGATCGGCAAGTCGCTCGGCGCGGACTCGCTCGCGTACATCTCCATCGACGGCATGATCGAGGCGACCACCATCGCCAAGCCGAACCTGTGCCGCGCCTGCTTCGACGGCGAGTACCCGATGGACCTGCCGGACCCGGAGCTGCTCGGCAAGCACCTCCTGGAGTCCGAGACGGCCGGGCAGGCCAAGCCCGATCCGGACGGCGTCCAGACGCTGACCGCCGGTGTCGGCGGCGCCGACGCCCTGCGCCGCCCGTAAGGGCCCACCGGCGTACCCAACGACACGAAAGTTTCCATCAATGTCCGAGTCCGGGACCACTGGTGCCAGTTACGCCGCCGCGGGCGTCGACATCGAGGCGGGCGACCGTGCCGTCGAGCTGATGAAGGAGTGGGTGAAGAAGGCCACCCGCCCCGAGGCCGTGGGCGGGCTCGGCGGCTTCGCGGGCCTCTTCGACGCCTCCGCCCTCAAGCGGTACGAGCGCCCCCTCCTCGCCTCCGCCACTGACGGCGTCGGCACGAAGGTCGACATCGCCCGGCAGCTGGGCGTGTACGACTCCATCGGCCACGACCTCGTCGGCATGGTCGTCGACGACATCGTCGTCTGCGGCGCCGAGCCGCTGTTCATGACCGACTACATCTGCGTCGGCAAGGTCCACCCGGAGCGCGTCGCCCAGATCGTCAAGGGCATCGCCGAGGGCTGTGTGCTGGCGGGCTGCGCGCTCGTCGGCGGCGAGACCGCCGAGCACCCGGGCCTCCTCGGCCCCGATGACTTCGACGTCGCAGGCGCCGGGACGGGCGTCGTCGAGGCCGACCGCGTGCTGGGCGCGGATCGTATCCGAAAGGGTGACGCCGTGATCGCCATGGCGTCCTCCGGACTTCACTCGAACGGGTACTCGCTCGTCCGGCACGTGGTGTTCGACCGGGCGGGCTGGACCCTGGACCGGGAGCTCCCGGAGTTCGGCAGGACCCTGGGCGAGGAGCTCCTCGAGCCGACCAAGATCTACTCGCTGGACTGCCTGGCGCTGACCCGTACGACCGAGGTGCACGCCTTCTCGCACATCACCGGCGGTGGCCTGGCGAACAACCTGGCCCGGGTCGTCCCGGACGGGCTGCACGCGACAGTCGACCGGTCCACCTGGACGCCGGGCCCGGTCTTCGACCTCGTCGGCCGGGCCGGACAGGTCGCGCGCCCGGAGCTGGAGAAGACGCTCAACATGGGCGTCGGCATGGTCGCGGTCGTGCCGCAGGAGTCGGTCGACGTGGCGCTGGCCGTGCTCGCGGACCGCAGCGTCGACGCGTGGGTCGCGGGCGAGATCACCGAGCGCGGCGACCGTACCGAAGCAGTGGTCCTGACCGGTGACCACGCCGGCTGAGCAGGGCCCGCAGGGCAGCACAGAACCCGGTCCGGGGGCGGGCCCCGGACCGGGTCAGTGGTCGTGCTGTGGGCGGGCTCGCTGCGTGCGCGATACGGCCGGGGCCGAGCGCAGCGTCAAGCGCGCCGACGGTAGGCGGACTGCTCGGACGACTCGTCGTCGTCCTCGTCATCCTCGTCGTTGTAGCGATCCGCGTACTGTGCGTACGGGTCGTCGTCCAGCTCATCATCCTCGAAGCGCTCGCCATTCGGCGGCTGGCTCGAAGTCGATGCGCCCAGCTCCTCGGCCAGGCGTGAGAGATCCGTCCCACCGCTGTTGTACTTCAGCTGGCGGGCGACCTTCGTCTGCTTGGCCTTGGCCCGGCCGCGCCCCATGGCTCGACCCCCTCAACGACGGGGCTCGACGGCCCCAGAGTCTTGACACGCGTTCATGATTCGGAGCGGGCTCTCAACGGAGAGACCGGTCCGTAGGGCTTCAACGGTACCTGCTTCCGCGCCCATACGGTACGTCGCCCACAGGACGCGACACGCGGCAGAACCCTCGAGGAGCCCTGTCCCCGCTGGTCAGCGATGATTTTACCTCCTGCACAGGATCGACCCGCCGACGGGTGGTGAGTCTTGTCTCGTCCTCCTGCCGGCGGGCCGTTTTGCCCTGCTCGGGTCAGACCGCCGTACGGGCCCGGGCCTCCGCCATGCGCTGCTCCGCCAGGCGGTCGGCGGCGGCCGCGGGCGGAATGCCGTCGGACTTGGCACGGTCGAATATGGCCAGCGTGGTGTCGAAGATCTTGGTCGCCTTGGCCTTGGCCCGGTCGAAGTCGAAGCCGTGCAGCTCGTCCGCCACCTGGATCACGCCGCCGGCGTTCACCACGTAGTCCGGCGCGTAGAGGATCCCGCGGTCGGCGAGGTCCTTCTCGACGCCGGGGTGGGCCAGCTGGTTGTTGGCGGCGCCGCAGACGATCTTCGCCGTGAGGACCGGGACCGTGTCGTCGTTGAGCGCGCCGCCGAGCGCGCACGGAGCGTAGATGTCCAGGCCGTCGGTCCTGACCAGGGCGTCCGTGTCGGCCACCGCCGTCACCCGGGGGTGCTTGATGCGGATGCGGTCCACGGAGTCCTGCCGGACGTCCGTGATCACGACCTCGGCGCCGTCCTCCAGCAGATGCTCGACGAGGTGGTGGCCGACCTTGCCGACGCCCGCGATGCCGACCTTGCGGCCGCGCAGCGTCGGGTCGCCCCACAGGTGCTGGGCGCTGGCCCGCATGCCCTGGAAGACCCCGTAGGCGGTCAGCACGGACGAGTCGCCGGCGCCGCCGTTGGCCGGGGATCGGCCGGTGGTCCACTTGCATTCGCGGGCCACGACGTCCATGTCGGCGACGTAGGTGCCGACGTCGCAGGCCGTGACGTAGCGACCGCCGAGCGAGGCGACGAAGCGGCCGTAGGCGAGCAGCAGGCGCTCGCTCTTGATCACGTCCGGGTCGCCGATGATCACGGCCTTGCCGCCGCCGTGGTCGAGACCGGCCAGCGCGTTCTTGTACGACATGCCGCGCGCGAGGTTGAGGGCGTCCAGGACGGCCTCCTCGTCGGAGGCGTACGCGTGGAAGCGGGTGCCGCCGAGGGCGGGGCCCAGGGCGGTGGAGTGGATCGCGATCACGGCCTTCAGGCCGCTGTCGCGGTCCTGGCAGAGAACGACCTGCTCGTGGCCCCCCTGCTCGGAGCGGAAGAGGGTGGACAGCACGCCGAGATCGTCGGCTGGTGGACTTACGTCGGTCACTGTGGTGACTCCCGGAGACGTGAGGGAACGCCCTCCTGCGGGTGGGGAGGGCCCGGTGGCCACAGCGTAGATCCTGAAGGGCCCCTCCAGCACCGAGCTGCGGAGGATCACCTCCGTGTGGCCTACACACGTGGGACGATCAATAACGTCAGGGTGGGCAACTCCCGGCGGTAAACGGAGGAGTGGACGCGTGGGCATGGCGTCATCGGTGGTGGTCCCGTATGCGGCTTATCTGCGGGTCTACGAACCGCTGGCCGCGTTCCCCGAGCCCGAGCGCTCCCATTGGTACCGCTACGCCGCCCGCGAGCACATCCCCACCGCCCAGGACGAACTCCGGCGCTCGCTGGCCGACTTGCTGCCCGTACCGCCGGTCCCGGTGCCCGTACACGAGAGCAGCGACGCCTTCGTCGCCGTCGTGGACGGCGTGACCTGCGTCTGCCCCTGGCGCACCCGGCTGCGCGGCTGGCTGGCCCTGGAGGAGCTGGCGGAGCGGCTGCCGGCGCCCGTGCTGGACGCGGTCCTGCCCGCCGTGGTGCGGCGGCAGGCCGAGGCGGACTACGAGCAGTGGCTGGAGCGCAATCCGGACGCCCGGCCGTGGATCCGTACGGCGACCTGGCACGTCCCGGTCCTGTGGTTCGCGCTCTTCGCCGACGAGGAGCGCGAGTATGTGAAGGACGTCACAGAACCGGTGCTGCGCTACCGCACCCCGATGGTGGAGGCACGGCGGCGGGTGGCCCGCGCGCTGCGGGTGCTGCGCGACTCCATGGGGGAGGGGCCGCTCATCGACGGCCTGGAGAGCGTGGGCAGGTGGCTCGAGGAGTTTCACCCGCGGTCTCTCGTGGAGCTGGACTACGGCGGCTTGGTGCATGCTCTACCGGAAGGGCAGCTCGCCGAGGACCACTCGGCCGCGGATGTGGCCGAGGGACTCCAGGCGCTGCGCGAGGGCGACGGGGCCCGCGCCGGCCGGGCGTACGAGCGGCTGACGGACCGCTGGCGCGTCGTGCGGGAACGGCAGTTCGCGAGCTGACGGCTCCGGGCCGGCGGGTCCGGTCCGGCAGGTTCCGAGCTGACAGGTTCTGGGCCGACAGGTCTGGTCCGGCAGGTTCTGGGTAGGCGGGTCTGGCCCGGCAGGTCCGGTCCGACAGGTCCGACAGGTCCGGACAGGCGGGGCCGGTCCGGCGAGTCCGGGATCTACGTTCCGATCCGGGCCATTGTCGCAAGCGTGACCGACGGCACTAAGGCAGGTCTTGCCCTGATCCCATGCCCTCGTGCCAAAATAGGACAAGGAGTCCGGCAGGGCTCCCTTCGTCCAACTATGGGCGAGGAATTGGCATTGCGCTCGGTTCATGGGGTCTCGCGACCCCGGATCGCGACTGTGACTGATCGTCACGGCCGTGTGACTGTCCGCTATGGCACGGTCCATCGGCATCCGTCGAGGTTGAACACCTGAGAGGGCAAATCCATCGGTTTGGCCGACGCGGCTGGACAGATGGTGTAGTTGTAGTGCCGAGGACAAGCCGTTCGTCCTATAACCGACTCGGCCTGCGTGCGCCATTTCGGGCAACGCGGGTCAAGGTGCAGAATTTAGAGGAAAGAACCGTGATGGTTCGGTTCTCCCGAGGAGGCCGCTCATGACCGCTCGCACCCCTGATGCCGAGCCGCTGCTGACCCCGGCTGAGGTTGCCACGATGTTCCGCGTGGACCCGAAGACGGTCACGCGCTGGGCCAAGGCAGGCAAGCTCACGTCCATCCGCACGCTCGGAGGGCACCGCCGCTACCGCGAAGCCGAGGTGCGGGCGCTGCTCGCAGGCATTCCGCAGCAGCGTAGCGAGGCCTGAACAACTCCATATCGGGGCATATCCGGGACCCCCAACCCCGCGATGGCCCAACTAGCTCCACACGACGAGCGCCTGCCCCAACAGGCCCCCTTCCCTCGGTATTGAGGGTGCGTCGTAGATCGCGCTGGACTCCGCCGGGTCCAGCGCGATCTTTTTTGTGCCTGCCCTGCGTCTGCCGGCGTCTGTCTGCATCTGCTCGCGTCGGCGGCGGCTACTGGCTGGAAGTACCCCTGCGGGTGGCTGGTGACTCACCAGTAGGTCCTGCCGGGTAGTGCAATTGCACATATTAAATTGACCTGTTGTAGGGAGGGGTTAGGTTCCGCCACTTCCGAAACTTCTTCGGTGACTCCCGTCACAGGACAACCGGCTTGTCCCCTCATGCAACTCTGCGGTAGTGGGCGCGGGCGAGGCAAGGCGCCCTTGGTCACCGGCCTTTGGGGCCTTCGTCCGGGCCCGTCTCCGGGGCCTCGTCGGGGTCGGTGCGCTCCGTCGCTCCAGGCTCCATCGCGAGCCGCAGCAGCTGGTGACAGACCGGGCAATGGCGGGTGAGGTGGCGATAGCCGACCGCGGCCGACAGATGGGCCCGCAGCAGCGCTCTGGTCTCATGCCTCGCAGACGTCGCCATGCGCGCATTACCTCCTGTACCCCGCATCCCCTGATGTCTGGGTACCCCCGGGTGCGTGTCGCAGTCAAGACACGCACAAGGCCCGGATCCTGAGGATCCGGGCCTTGTGTCCGATGTGGCTGCTGCGGTCCTGGCGGGATTTGCTGGGTTTGATTCGCGGCTCAGCCGCGGGCCCGGCCTCTGGGGGCTGCTCCCGGGCCGGGCAGCGCTACGGCCCGCATCCGGGGTGGGATGCGGGCCGTGGTTTCGCTGCGGTCCTGACGGGATTTGAACCCGCGGCCTCCACCTTGACAGGGTGGCGAGCACTCCAAACTGCTCCACAGGACCAGATTTTCGCGGCTGAGCTGCGTATTGCCGCGAGAAGAGACTGTACAGCAGTTCAGGGGGGCCGGTCGAACTCACTCCCGGCGACGGCGGCGCTACGGGACCGCGGCGTCGATCGCCTTCACGATCCGCTTGTCCGACACCGGATACGCCGTGCCCAGCGCGTGCGCGAAGTAGCTGACCCGCAGCTCCTCGATCATCCAGCGGATCTCCCGCACCTCCCGCGGCACCGGCTTGCCCTGCGGCAGCTGCTCCAGCAGCCACGCGTACTCGTCCTGCATCTCCCGCACCTTCGCCATCCGGGCGGTGTCCCGCTGGACGCCGGTGGGGAGCTGGGTCAGCCGCCGGTCGACGGCCACCAGGTAGCGCAGCAGGTCCGGCAGGCGGCGCGCGCCGTGGGCGGTGACGAAGCCCGGCTTGATGAGGCCGTCCAGCTGCTCCCTGATGTCCGTGAGGGCCGGGACGAGGGTGAGGCTCTTCGTCGCCTTCAGGCGGCGCTCACAGGACTGCCAGGCGGCCAGCACCTCCTGGACCCGGCGGATGGTGTCCATCGTGGCGTCCACCAGATCGGCCCGTACGGCGTCGAAGAGCTTGCGGAAGGACTCCTCGTCCCAGGCCGGACCGCCGTGTGCCGCCATGAGCTTGTCCGCGGCCGCCGTCACACAGTCGTCGAAGAGCGCCTGGATGGAGCCGTGCGGGTTGCTCGAGAGCGCGAGCTTCTGCTGGTTGCTGAGCTTGTCCTGGGCGAATTTGGCGGGGTTGGTCGGGATGTTGAGGAGGATCAGGCGGCGGGTGCCGCGCCACATCGCCTCGGACTGCTCCGGCTCGGTGTCGAAGAGCCGTACGGCGACCGACGTGCCCTCGTCGACCAGCGCCGGGTAGGCCCTGACGGGCTGGCCGCCCCGCCGGGTCTCGAAGGTGCGGGACAGCGCCCCGATCGTCCACTGGGTCAGGCCGCTGCGCTGCTCAGGGCCCGTATGGCCGGAGGTCTCGGCGGCCTTCTCGAAGGCCTTGGAGATCGCGGCGCGGGTCTTCGGCTTGAGCTTCAGCTTCAGCGCGTCCAGGTCCTTGTCCTCGGCCAGCCTGCGCCGGCGCTCGTCGATCACCCGGAAGGTGATCTTCAGGTGGTCCGGGACCTTGGCGAGGTCGAAGTCGTCGGCCGTCACGGGCACGCCGACCATGCGCTGCAGCTCGCGCGCGAGCACCGCCGGCAGCGGATCCTGCACCGGGACCGCTGAGTCCAGGAAGCGCCTGGCGAAGTTCGGCGCCGGGACGTAGTTGCGGCGGATCGCCTTCGGCAGGGACCGGATCAGCTCGGTGACCAGGTCCTCGCGCAGCCCCGGGATCTGCCAGTCGAAGCCGTCGGGGGTGACCTGGTTGAGCACCTGCAGCGGGACGTGGACGGTCACGCCGTCCGCGTCGGCGCCCGGCTCGAACTGGTACGTGACCCGGAACTTCAGCTTCCCCTGCCGCCAGGAGTCCGGGTAGTCGTCCTTGGTGACGGCCTCCGCGCTCTCGTTGATGAGCATCGACCGCTCGAAGTCGAGCAGTTCGGGCTCCTCACGGCATGTGTGCTTCCACCAGGAGTCGAAGTGCGCGCCCGATACGACGTGTTCCGGGACCCGCTGCTCGTAGAAGTCGAAGAGCGTCTCGTCGTCCACGAGGATGTCGCGGCGGCGGGCGCGGTGCTCCAGCTCCTCGACCTCGCCGAGGAGCTTGCGGTTGTCGTGGAAGAACTGGTGGTGGGTCCGCCAGTCGCCCTCCACCAGCGCGTTGCGGATGAACAGCTCGCGCGAGGTCTCCGGGTCGATCCGCCCGTAGTTGACCTTGCGCTGAGCGACGACCGGCACGCCGTACAGCGTCACCCGCTCGTACGCCATGACCGCCGCCTGGTCCTTCTCCCAGTGCGGCTCGCTGTACGTCCGCTTGAGCAGGTGCTGGGCCAGCGGCTCGATCCACTCGGGCTCGATCTTCGCGTTGACCCGCGCCCAGAGGCGGGAGGTCTCGACGAGTTCGGCCGACATGATCCAGCGCGGCGGCTTCTTGAAGAGCGCGGAGCCGGGGAAGACGGCGAACTTGGCGCTGCGCGCGCCCAGGTACTCGTTCTTGTCCGTGTCCTTCAGACCGATGTGCGACAGCAGGCCCGCGAGGAGGGAGGTGTGGATGCGGTCCGGGGCGGCGTCCTGGTCATTGAGATGGATGCCCATCGTCTTGGCGACCTGGCGCAGCTGCGTGTAGATGTCCTGCCACTCCCGTATCCGCAGGTAGTTCAGGAACTCGCTGCGGCACATGCGGCGGAAGGCGGAGGAGGACAGCTCCTTCTGCCGCTCGCGGATGTAGCGCCAGAGGTTGAGGAAGGCGAGGAAGTCGCTCGTCTCGTCCTTGAAGCGGGCGTGCTGCTGGTCCGCCTGCTGCTGCTTGTCGGACGGGCGCTCGCGCGGGTCCTGGATGGACAGGGCGGCGGCGATGACCATGACCTCGCGCACGCAGCCGTTGCGGTCCGCGTCCAGGACCATACGGGCCAGGCGCGGGTCCACGGGCAGCTGGGCCAGCTTGCGGCCGAGCTGGGTGAGCCGCTTCTTGGGATCCTTCTGCTTCGGGTCGAGCGCGCCGAGCTCCTCGAGGAGCTGCACACCGTCCTTGATGTTGCGGCGGTCGGGCGGGTCGATGAAGGGGAACTTCTCGATGTCGCCGAGCCCGGCCGCGGTCATCTGGAGGATGACGGAGGCGAGGTTGGTGCGGAGGATCTCGGCGTCCGTGAACTCCGGGCGGGAGAGGAAGTCGTCCTCGGAGTAGAGGCGGATGCAGATGCCGTCGGAGGTGCGGCCGCAGCGGCCCTTGCGCTGGTTGGCGCTGGCCTGCGAGATCCGCTCGATGGGGAGGCGCTGGACCTTGGTGCGGTGGCTGTAGCGGGAGATCCGGGCGGCGCCGGGGTCGATCACGTACTTGATGCCGGGGACGGTGAGGGATGTCTCGGCGACGTTGGTGGCCAGGACGATCCGGCGGCCCGGATGCCGCTGGAAGACGCGGTGCTGCTCGGCGTGCGAGAGCCGGGCGTAGAGCGGGAGGACCTCCGTGGCCCGCAGGTTCTTCCTGTTGAGCGCGTCCGCGGTGTCGCGGATTTCCCGCTCGCCGGAGAGGAAGACGAGCATGTCGCCGGGCCCCTCGGCCTGGAGCTCGTCGACGGCGTCGCAGATGGCCGTGACCTGGTCGCGGTCGCTGTCGTCGGAGTTCTCCTCCAGGAGGGGCCGGTAGCGCACTTCCACCGGGTACGTACGGCCGCTGACCTCGACGATCGGGGCGTCGTCGAAGTGCCGGGAGAAGCGCTCCGGGTCGATCGTCGCCGAGGTGATGACGACCTTCAGATCGGGGCGGCGGGGCAGCAGCTGCGCGAGGTAGCCGAGGATGAAGTCGATGTTGAGGCTTCGCTCGTGGGCCTCGTCGATGATGATCGTGTCGTACTGGCGCAGCTCACGGTCCGTCTGGATCTCGGCGAGCAGAATGCCGTCGGTCATGAGCTTGACGAGGGTGTCGTCGCCCACCTGGTCCGTGAAACGGACCTTCCAGCCGACGGCCGCACCGAGCGGCGTCCTGAGCTCTTCCGCCACGCGCTCGGCGACGGTGCGGGCCGCGATCCGGCGCGGCTGGGTGTGCCCGATCAGGCCCCGGACCCCGCGGCCGAGCTCAAGGCAGATCTTGGGGATCTGCGTGGTCTTGCCGGAGCCGGTCTCGCCCGCGACGATCACGACCTGGTGGTCGCGGATCGCCGCCAGGATCGCGTCCCTCTTCTGGCTGACGGGGAGGGTCTCGGGGTACGTGACCTCGGGCACGGCCGCCCGGCGGCCCCCCAGCCGGACTTCCGCGCGCTCGATCTCCGCCGAGATCTCCTCGAGCACGGCCTGCCGGGCCTCGGGCTTACGGATCCGCCGCGCGCCGTCGAGCCGCCGCCCGAGCCGCCGCTCGTCGCGCAGCGTGAGCTCGGGCAGCCGCTTCTGCAGGGCGGCGAAGGCGTTAGGGGAAGGCGAGGAAGTAGGCATACCTGGTCAAGGATCGCACCTCGCGGAATCCCTGGGCCAATGGATTCCCCCGCGGGGGAGGGGCCGGGTCGGCCCGGCGCATGCGGGGGCGGGCCTCCGGCCCTGCAGAGCAGGTCTGGGGACGCATCGTGGGGGCCTGGCCGGAGAATCGCCGAGTACATGACCGCCGACAATGAGCCCATCCGCTCCCGGAACATCCGCACCTTGTGCTCTACGTGCTCTGCCCGTCTTTCGTCGTGCCCCCAGCGATTCCCTCGCCGGGGGCACGACATGCGCCGAGCGATGGCTACATGTGGCTAGAACAGGCCCGTGTAGCCCTGCCACCCGGTGGCGATCTGCGTACGCGAGCTGAACGACCCGTTCCCCTTGCCGTCGTTGCGGTAGAGGTTCCCGGAGGTGTCGCGGACGACGAGGTCGCCCTTGCCGTCACCGGTGATGTCGCCGACGCCCACCATCGCGTTGTAGGTCTTGCCCCACGACGTGAAGACGGTGACCCGGTCCTTGAACTGGCCCGCGCCCGTGCCGTCGTAGCGGAAGAGCGTGCCGTCGCTGCGGCGGGCGAGCAGGTCGCCGAAGCCGTCGCCGTTGAGGTCGCCGACGCCGGCGATGCGTGTGTACGTGGTCCAGGCGGAGCGAATCTTTACCCGGCTCTTGAAGCCGCCCGCGCCGTTGTCGGCGTACAGGTAGACATCACCCGTGGAGGCTTGACGTGCGATGAGGTCCGTACGGCCGTCGCCGGTCAGGTCGCCGGGCGCGGTCAGCACGTCGTACTGCTGCCAGCCGGTGCTGATCGCCGTGTAGGCGCTGCTGGGGCTGTAGCCGCCGCCCGCGCACTTGCCCGTGTAGCGGCGCAGGGTGCCCTCGGGCGTACGGACCAGGAGGTCGTTGCAGCGGTCCTTGGTCAGGTCCCCGAAGGGCACGGTGTACGTCCCTGCGGGCCAGCCGGAGCCGGACGCCTTGCTGCCGAAAGCGCCCTTGCCGTCGCCGTAGTGGGTGGTGAGGTAGCCGGAGGGGCTGAGCGTCACGAGGTCGCCCGCGCCACCGTTGAGGTCGTGATGGCCGCGCATGCCGCCCGAGAGCGTGAAGGTGCCGGACAGCGAGAGCGCGGCACCGCTGCCGTCCTTCGGGGCGGCACTCAGCTGCCACGTGTACGTGCCGTCGGCGGCGTACGCCGAGTCGGAGACCTTGCCGTCCCAGGCGACGGAGAGAGCCGCACCGTGCTGGCCGGCGTCCAGGGTGCGCACCACCTTTCCGGCCCGGTCCTTGACCTCGACCGTGGCCCCGGTGGCGGGCTTGGAGAGCTGCCAGAAGCCGTTCCACTCCTTGTCCGTGGCCGACTTGAGGTCGACGGACCTCTCCGGGTGCGACTCGATCTTGACGAGCGGCGAGGTGGGAACGCCCGAGCCGACGGCGTTCATCGCGCCCGCCTTGTCGCCCCTGCCCGGGACGTAGGCGACGCCGCCACCGAAGCGGTCGACCGCGTAGTACCCGCGGTTGAACCAGGTGTTGATGTCCGCCACGTCGCGCGTCTCCACGGAGCCGTCGGCGGTGTGGAAGTCGAGAAGCTGGAGTTTGCCCACCGTCTCGTCGTGCCGGACGACGTAGCCGTCACCGAGCTCGCCGCCGCTGGGGACATCGATGTTCCGCCGCGTCGTACGGTCCCAGACGCCGGAGGCATTGGGCTCGCCGGAGACGCCGCAGCTCCAGTAGACCCAGCGGCCGACCGCCTGCAGATCGGTGAAGGTGCACTCCTTGCCGACGGAGAACGACTCGGTGGTACCGGTCTTCAGGTCCGTGGCTTTGACGGTGCCCGCCGTGTCCCCGGGTGTCCAGAACTTGGTGCCCCACACCGCCGACGCCGAGGCGGGGCGGGTGAGCAGGACCTTGTCGTCGCCGGATTTGTCGAGGTCGACCACGTACTGGGTGTGCTCGCCGAACGAGGACGTATAGCCCTCGCCGTAGACCACATAGCGGCCGGAGGCGTCGAGCACCGATCCGTTCGTCGCTGTGCGAACGGTGACGCCGTCGTCGGGCCCGGTGCGGGCCTCGACACCGTTGGCTCCCGGGGTGGTCGACTGGTACGCGAATCGGCCATCGCCGGTGGCCACGGCACCGTTCCCGGCAGTGCCGCCCGTACCGTCCGTGCTGAGCGGCGGCTGCGCCACCAGGCTGTGCTGCCCGGCCGTGGGGTTATCGCCGAGTTCTATGTGGCGCCGGTAGAGGGAGGGCAGGTAGTTCGCGTCGGGCGACTGGAACGCGAGGTCGCCCGCGGCCAGGGTCACGGCGCCGAACGTGCCTTCCTTCGGCTGGATCGCCCGCGCCTTGGTGACGTCCAGGCTTCCGTCCGCGGCCTGGCTGACGCGGTGCACGGCCCAGTCTCCGGCCGAGCTGCCGCCCGGCGCGAGCATGGCGCCGTCCGGCGTCGCGGCGAGGGCCGTCCGGGCGTGCGGCAGCAGCGTCTTCGCGTCGCCGCCCGCGATCGGCCGAGCGAGCAGCGGCTCACCACGGTCCTTGGGGGCGTCGCTGTTGCGGAACGACCGGGTCTGCCGATTCGACACGATCCAGTCGCCGACCAGTTTGAAGAACGACTCCTGGTCGTACGACGACGGCAACGGCACGGTGGACTCGGCGCCGCCCAGGCTGTCCCTGCGCAACACGTGCACCTGCTGGTCGCCGTAGCGCGGATCGAACCAGGCGACGTACTTCTCGGAGATCTCCACCTGGCTGTCGCCACTGCCGTAGCTGCGCGGCACGACGGCCGTGATCTCGCCGGTCGACAGGTCCACCAGGCCGAAGCTGCCCGTGGAGTCGCCCGAGACGCGGATCGCCAGGGTGCCCGCGCCCCAGCCCAGCGCGGTGACCGCGCTCGGCTTCACCCCGTTCTCGCCGGTCACCGGGGTGTCCGTGAGCTGCCCGTCCTTCATGCGCAGCAGGTGCAGGGCCTCGATCTCGCGGGAGCTCGTCCAGCTTGCGCTCAGCACGGTGTCGCCGTAGTTGCCGTGGTACGTATGGCCTTCGGGCAGCGTGAACGTCGTGGACGTACCGGCCTTCATGTCCTTCAGCTCGACCGACCTGGTCGCCGTCGTGTACACCCCGACCACGTCGGACGGGGACCCCAGGATGCGCTCCGCCGAGCTGTCCGCCGGGTCGGCGCCGATGGGCTGCGGGTCGCCGTCGGCGGTCATCCACTGGTAGCCCGTGGCGGTGTTGACCGGGTCGTCGCCGTCGCGTTCCACCCGGGTAAGGTGACCGGTCGTGCCCGCCATCGCCAGGCCGTAGCTGCGCGGCATGTACCGGTCCGGCGCCGGGATCGTCAGCGCCGCCGGTTCGGCCTGAGCGCCCTGGATGAGAAACGGAGCCGCGCCGCTGGCCACCGCGAGGGCGGCGGCGGTTGCGATGCCCGTGCGTATGAGTGTGCGTCTGCGGCCAGGCGTGTGCTGTCCTGTCACGCATTCCTCCAAGTGTTAAAAGACAGGCAGCGTCCAGCGGGAGTCGACTCGACCGCGCGTCCACCTGTCAGGAGCGCGCGAAGGTAACACAAGAGAAGTTTGCGATTCCACTAAGTAGCCATGTCACCCCAAACCGGTGGAGAGATGCAGCAAGCAGGCCGTCCGAAAGAGATGGTCCCGCTTTCAGCGATCAGAGCGACCGACATACTCTCTGTTGCTTCGCTCGTCCTACGGGAGATTCGTGCGCCGTCTCCGCCTCGACCTGTCCCTGGCCTCGTGCTCCCAGGGGCAGGAGCGGGCCGCCGCCGGCATGCCGCCGCGCATCGTCCGGCAGATCGTCGGTCACAGCGACATCGGCGTGACGATGAAGGTCTACGCGCACGCCTCGCTGGATGAGCAGCGGAAGGCGCTCAGGAAGCTGGGGAGACGCTGTCCTGAGAGCCGTGGGCGTACCGGTTGGCGTAACCGACACGAAAACGCCCCCGCCGATAGATCATCAGTGGGGGCGTTTGCCCTGGTGAGGGCTGCGGTGGCTGGGGCCGGGGTCGAACCGGCGACCTTCCGCTTTTCAGGCGGACGCTCGTACCAACTGAGCTACCCAGCCGCAGCGGTCCTGACGGGATTTGAACCCGCGGCCTCCACCTTGACAGGGTGGCGAGCACTCCAAACTGCTCCACAGGACCAAGCTTGTGCGAGGACCAGTCTCGCACAGGATCTTGCGTGCCCCCAACGGGATTCGAACCCGTGCTACCGCCTTGAAAGGGCGGCGTCCTGGGCCACTAGACGATGAGGGCTGATGGCCCACCTGAGCGCTTATCGGCGCCGTCGGGGACGTGAGAAGCATATGGGATGGGGGGAGCTATCGCCAAAACTGTTTCCCGAGGGTCCTTACTCGGATGGAGAGACCGATCGGGAGACGGATGGAGAAGGGGCCGCACCAGGCGTGTTGTTCTCCGGGAGATGGCGGCTGACCTCCGCCGTCGAAAGGCCGAGGCCGCCCAGCGTGATCTCGTCCCAGGCCTGGAGCGTGCGAGTGTCCCGGTCCAGGTAGAGGACCGAGGCCTCCACCGGGTCCGGCTCTTCGCCCTCGACCGCGCGCAGCCCGCTGCCGCCCGTGGAGCCCTCGGTCCTCAGCCGGGTGCCGTGCTCCATGAGCGTGTTCGTACGGCGGTGGATGTGGCCGGCCAGGACCAGCGGGACCGTGCCGTCGGTCTGCTCCGCGGCGACCGGGTTGTGGGCCAGGGCGATGTCGACCGGCTTGCCGACGGCCTTCTGGACCCGCAGCGCGGTGGCCAGCTCGCGGCCCACTCGCTCCTCGGCCGGGTCGCCCGCGGCGACGACCGAGCGGTCCGGGGTGAACTGCGGGTCGCCGATGCCCGCGAGCCGCAGCCCGGCCACCTCCACCGTCTTTCCGTGATCCAGGACGTGGACGTTCCGTCGCCCCTCCATCGACTTCTGGGTGGCGGCCGAGTCGTGGTTGCCGCGCACCCAGACGTAGGGGGCGCCGAGGCCGGGGATCGGGTCGAGGAAGCCGTTCTCGGCCGCCGAGCCGTGGTCCATGGTGTCGCCGGTGTCGACGATCACGTCGATCTCGTACTGCTCGACGAGCGACTCGATGAGGTGCCAGGCGGCCGGGTTGAGATGGATGTCGGAGACGTGCAGGACGCGGACGGTGGTCGGGTCGGGCTGGTACGCGGGGAGGGTGGACGTGACGTCGTACAGCTTGGTCATGTTGGTGACGAGCCGGGCCAACTCCTGCTGGTAGACGTCGAAATCGCTGACGATGCTGCGGGCGTTGCCGACCACGCTGGGGGCCGAGGACAGCAGCCCGGAGAACTTCGGCTCCAGGACGGACTTCGGGTTCCACGTCGCGTACGCGAGCCCGCCCGATGCGGCGAGCAGGGTCAGCGCGAGCCCGCCGGCGGCGAGCGCGCGGCGCGGCTTCCGGTAGACGGCGAGACCGAGTGCGCATGAGCCGGACACGACGGCGACGCAGGAGCGGAGGGCCAGGTCGAAGGTGCCGGCGGCCACGTCGTGGGAGACCTCGTCCTGGAGGCCGGCGATCCGTTCGGGGTGGTTGACCAGCGCGGCGGAGCGCTCGGGGTCCAGCTGGTCGACGTCGACGTCGAGCCTGATGGGGGCGGCGTGGCTGCGGAGTTCGAGCGAGCCGAGCGGGGAGACGTTCACCTTGGTGCCGCCGGTGAGGGAGGGGCGCAGCGTCATCCGGGTCTCCATGGGCCCGACGGGCGTACGGACGCTGCCGACGATCAGCAGCCCGAGCCACGCGCCGAGCAGGACGACGGATATCAGGCCGAGGGCGCGGGCGTAGGGGTGGGGTGTGTGGGTGAGCGCGACCGTCGGGGACCGGTATCCGGGTGCGGAGCCGGTCGCGGTCGCGACGCGCTTGGCGAACGCCCGCCAGCGCCGCTGCGCGCTCGCGCCGACTGCGCGCAGTGAAGTGCGCAGTGGACGTAGTAGATGCGGTAGATGGGGCGACCGGGGAGATGCGCGGTCCATTGGGGCCGTATGCCCAGAGGGTGCGGGCGCCATGCGGGGTGGCCTCCCGGCCGGGGAGCCACCCCGCGGGACGTTGCGCGTCCTCGGGGGCGTGGCCCCCGGGCGATGCGCGTCCGTGGGGTTCTGCGAAGTTCGCGCCGCGAGGTCCGCGCCACTCCACAGGACCGTGGCCGTTGCGCGGCACTGCGGCCAGCCCTTGCGGCGGGCGCGGATCATTTCCGCCGCGGACGTCGACCGGTGCGGTCGGGGCCGCCGTACCCGTTATGTGCTTCGTGGCCCCGAGACCGGGGCTCCCGACCTTCTCGCCGGGCCCGGCCCGGCCCGCCGCGCCCGGCGCGGTGAGCGGGTCGGTTCGGGGTGCGGGCTCCGTCGGGGGTGGGTTGGCGGAGAATGAGACACGTGCTGGAGATGACGCGTGATGAGTTCGAGGAACTGGTCGCCGAAGCCCTCGACCGGATTCCGCCGGAGCTGATGAGGCTGATGGACAACGTCGCGGTGTTCGTCGAGGACGAGCCGCCCACGGACGATCCCGAGCTGCTCGGGCTGTACGAGGGGACGCCGCTCACCGACCGCGGTGAGTGGTACGCGGGCGTCCTGCCGGACCGGATCACGATCTACCGGGGCCCGACGCTGCGGATGTGCGACACCCGCGAGGACGTCGTTTCCGAGACCGAGGTCACCGTGGTGCACGAGATCGCCCATCACTTCGGCATCGACGACGCCCGGCTGCACGCCCTGGGGTACGGGTGAGCGGCGCAGGCCGGGAAGTGCGGCGGCGCCCGCCGGAGCCGCACGGGGCGTCCGCCGCGACCGAGGAGTACCGCGGCGAGCCCGTCGACCCCGACGTCGATCTCCACGTCGCCGCCGACCGGGCGGAAACCGCGGGCCACCGCCTCTGGCAGGTGCTCGCCGTGATCGCGATCGGCGGCGCGCTCGGAGCCAGTGCCCGGTACGGCGCCCAGCTCGCCTGGCCCGCCCCCGAGGGCTCGTTCCCGTGGGCCGTCTTCGGCGTGAACGTCAGCGGCTGCGCGCTGATCGGCGTGCTGATGGTGCTGGTGAGCGAGCACGGAGCGGGCCACCCACTCGTACGGCCCTTCCTCGGCACCGGCGTACTCGGCGGCTACACCACCTTCTCGACGTACGCCGTGGATCTGTCCGAGCTGCTGGACCGCCGGGAGGCCGGTACGGCGCTGGCGTACGCGGCCGGAACGCTCGTGGCCGCGCTCTGCGCGGTGTGGGCCGCGGCCACCGCGACGCGCGCGGTCGTGAGAGCGGAGGCGCGGCGGTGAGCTGGCTGCTGGTGGCGGCGGGCGCGGCCGTCGGCGCGCCCCTGCGCTACCTCGTCGACCGCGCGGTGCAGGCGCGGCACGACTCGGTCTTCCCCTGGGGGACCTTCGTCGTCAACGCCGCCGGGAGTCTGGTGCTGGGCGTGCTGACCGGCGCGGCCTCGGCGGGAGCCGCTTCCTCGCAGGTGCAGTGGCTGCTGGGAACCGGCCTGTGCGGGGCTCTGACGACGTATTCGACCTTCTCGTACGAGTCGCTGCGGCTCGCGGAGCGCGGCTGGGGGTTCATGGCCGTGGCGAACGCGGTGGGCTCACTGCTGGTCGGGCTCTGCGCGGCCTTTCTCGGCGTGACGGTGGCGGAGGGACTGTTCGGCTGAGACTGGCGACTTCGGCAGAGACATGACATTTTTGCCCGCCGCGCGGGCCGTGTCCTGGCCGGGGGAGGGGGAGTTGAGCACGGCGAACTCTGTCCAGCCGCCACGCCGGAGGTGCCCGCACGTGCTCTTGTTCCCCGACCGCCGCCTTCCCTCCCGTACCGCCGCCGCCCGCAGGCCCGGCGCGCGCACGCCGGTCCGCCGCCTGGCCGCCGCCGCGCTCGTGCTCGCGGCGGCGACGGGCTGCATGAGCGTGAGCGGTGCGGAGGACGCGAAGCGGACCGGTCCGGCCGGGCACCCGGGCGGGGCGGCGAAGCCGGACGGCGGGGTGGCGGTGACCAACGGCGGCGCCGGCGGGGACGTACGGAACGGCCGCGCGGGCGGCAGCGGCTCGGCGGACGGTGGGAGCCAGGCGTGGGAGGGCGGCGCGCAGGGGGACGGGAAGGGCGCGGGTGCGGGCGCGAGCCCGTCGAGCGACCGGGCGCGCCCGGGGACTTCGGACGTGCGCCCCGGCCCCTCCGAGCCGTCCGGGTCCACGGCCTCGCCGACGGGCGGCACCGCGTCACCGAAGCCCAGCGCCACCTCGTCGCAGTCGCCGCCGGAGCCGTCGGAGTCGAGCCCACAGCCGAGCGGGTCCACGCCTCAGTGGTCACCGCCGCCGGGCTCCGGCTCGGACTCCGGCTCCGGCTCGCAGGACTCGCCGACGGCGCAGCGCGAGCCCGACGCGACACCGCAGTCCGAGCCCCTGACGTAGAGCCGCGCCATCGGTCGCCGGGCGAAGCCATGCGGAACCACGCGGGAGCCACCCGGGGTGGCGCACGTCTCCCCGGAGCGGGTTTGCCTGCGGGGCCGCCGGGTGCGTATGGTGGTAGATCGTTTGATCCCATGTTGCCCGGCGCCGAACCGAAGCGCGCCGTGATGGCGCGTTCCTTGTCCTTGCCGTGGCTGACCGCATAGAGGCGGTCGTATGCGAATCACGGAGTTTGGGCGCGTGCCGAGACTCCGGAAGGTTTCGCATTTCGCATGTCTGTTTCCGCTACTGACCAAGCCGTCGTGCCCGAGAACGGTGAGAACGGCCAGGTCGCCGAGGCTGCCGACGCCACCGAGGCGCCGCAGACCACCTTCGCGGACCTGGGCCTCCCCGAGCCCGTCGTCCGCAAGCTCGCCCAGAACGGCGTGACCACCCCGTTCCCGATCCAGGCCGCGACCATCCCGGACGCCCTGGGCGGCCAGGACATCCTGGGCCGAGGCCGTACCGGCTCCGGCAAGACCCTCTCCTTCGGCCTCCCGCTGCTGACCCAGCTGGCCGGCGGCTACACCGAGAAGAAGCGCCCCCGCGGCCTGATCCTCACCCCGACCCGCGAGCTCGCGATGCAGGTGTCGGACGCGCTCCAGCCCTACGGCGACGTGCTCGGCCTCAAGCTCAAGGTCGTCTGCGGCGGTACGTCGATGGGCAATCAGATCGGCGCCCTCGAGCGCGGTGTCGACATCCTCGTCGCCACCCCCGGCCGGCTGCGCGACCTGATCGACCGCCGTGCCGCCGCGCTCGACAAGGTGCAGATCGCGGTCCTCGACGAGGCCGACCAGATGGCCGACATGGGCTTCCTGCCCGAGGTCACCGAGATCCTGGACCTGGTGCCGCCGGGCGGTCAGCGGATGCTGTTCTCCGCGACGCTGGAGAACGAGATCGACACGCTCGTCAAGCGCTACCTCTCCGACCCGGTCACCCACGAGGTGGACGCTGCGCAGGGCGCGGTCACGACCATGACCCACCACGTCCTCGTCGTGAAGCCGAAGGACAAGGCTCCGGTCACGGCCGCCATCGCCGCCCGCAAGGGCCGCACCATCATCTTCGTCCGCACCCAGCTGGGCGCGGACCGCGTCGCCGAGCAGCTGCAGGACGCCGGGGTGCGGGCGGACGCGCTGCACGGGGGTATGACGCAGGGCGCCAGGACCCGTACGCTCGCCGACTTCAAGGACGGGTACGTGAACGTGCTCGTCGCAACGGACGTCGCCGCGCGCGGTATTCACGTCGACGGCATCGACCTGGTCCTGAACGTCGACCCGGCCGGTGACCACAAGGACTACCTCCACCGGTCGGGCCGCACGGCCCGCGCGGGCCGCAGCGGCACGGTGGTGTCGCTGGCTCTTCCGCATCAGCGGCGGCAGATCTTCCGGCTGATGGAGGACGCGGGCGTGGACGCCTCGCGCCACATCGTCGGCGGCGCGGGCGCGTTCGACGAGGACGTGGCCCGAATTACGGGCGCGCGCTCGCTCACCGAGGTGCAGGCCGAGTCCGCCTCGAACGCCGCCAGGCAGGCGGAGCGCGAGGTGCACGACCTGACGCGGGAGCTGGAGCGGGCCCAGCGGCGGGCGGCCGAACTCCGCGAGGAGGCCGACCGGTTGACGGCGCGGGCTGCGCGGGAGCGGGGCGAGGAGCCGGTGGCTTCCGCGGCTTCGGCGGCTTCCGCGGATTCGGTGGCTTCCGCGGCCGCTCCGGCCGGGGCCGGCGAGGTCTCGGGTGGGGCCCCGGGTGAGGTTTTGGCCGAGGTTCCCGCCCAGGCGGCGCCCGCTGCCGGGTCCGGGTCCCGGGCCGGGACTGAGGCCGTGGTGACGGAGGCGTCCGCTACGGCTCCGGCCGCGAAGCCGGTGTCGTACGAGCAGCCGCGCCCCACCTCGTACGAGCGGTCCGGCCGCCGTGACTACGACCGCCGCGACGACCGCCCCTCCGCGCGTGACCGCAGGGACGACCGGCGGGACGATCGTCGGGACTACGACCGGCGGGACGAGCGGCCGTACAACCGTGACCGCCGGGACGGCGAGCGCGGCGGCTTCCAGCGCCGTGACGATCGCGGTGACCGTGGCGACCGGGGTGCCCGCGGTGGATTCCAGCGCCGTGACGACCGCGGCGGCTTCGGGGGGCGGGACCGTGATCGTGACCGCGACCGGCGCGACGACCGCCCGTTCGGCCGCGACCGCCGTGACGACCGCGGCGGCCGCCCGTTCGAGCGCCGCGACGACCGGGGCGCGCGCTTCAGCAGTCGTGACCGTCGGGACGACCGTCCCTTCAACGGCGACCGCCGGGACGGCGAGCGCGGCGGCTTCGGCGGCGGCCGCTCCTTCGAGCGCCGCGACCACGGCCACCGCGACCACAACCACCGCAGCGGCGACAGGCCGTTCAACCGCGACCGCCGCGACGACCGTCCGGCCCGCCGGGACGACCACCGCGGTGGCAGCACGGGCGGCCGCTCCTTCGACCGCCGCGCCGACAAGCCTCGCTGGAAGCGCAACGGCTGACGCCTGCGCGAGCCGCCGCTCGCGTCGCACAAGCCGCTGACCAGGACAAGCGGGCCCATCCTTCACGGACGGGCCCGCTTTTCTCGGCGGCACAGCTGCGGCGAGCTGGTCACCCTCAATGGCTCGAGCGGTCTGACGCGGTCATCTGACGCGGGCAGCCGACAGACATACGGTTGGCTCGGGGCGGGGGCGCGCCTTGAGCGCAGGCCTCGCAGGACTGCGTGCTGTTCTGCTGGGCCGGCGCCGGTGGCGCTGGGCGGCCCGCGGCGATACCCGATCGGCTGCCCGGCCCAGCCCCGCTATGCTCGGGGGGAGCACGATCGCGGGCCGTTAGCTCAATTGGCAGAGCAGTGGACTTTTAATCCATTGGTTGTGGGTTCGAGTCCCACACGGCCTACCGCCCGCGGGTCGGGGGAAACCTCGTCTGACCTGCGCTTGAGCGCCCTGTCCGGCTTCCCCGGGCGGGGCGCTTTGCCGTTTCCGGGCGCCTTGCTGGCCCCATGTGAGCCCGAAGTGAGCCCGGCGGTACGACGGGCCTGCCGAGGAACGAGCCGCGCGGCGTCCTCGGCCGCCTTCCGCGCGACCTCCGGCAGCACGCTCGTGTACGTGTCGGACGTGATCGTGATGGACGAGTGCCCGAGCATCTCCTGCACGACCTTCATCTCGGCTCCCGCCGCGAGGGCGAGCGTCGCCGCGCCGTGGCGCAGGTCATGCAGCCGGATCGGCGGAAGCCCGGCCTCGGTGGCGAGCCGCAGGAACTGGTCGGTCACCCATGCCGAGTGCAGCCACTCGCCGTTGTCCTGCGTGAAGACGCGGCCCGTCTCGACGTACGCCTCGCCCCACTTGAGGCGCTCCTTCATTTGGCGCTTGCGGTGCGCCTTGAGGACATTCACCGTCTCGGAGTCGAGGGCGACGACGCGTTCCCCGCTGTCCGTCTTGGGCGCGGACTCCTCGATCTTCCATCCACGCTGTACGAGCTGCTTGGCGACCGTGAGCGTCTGCGCCCGCAGGTCGACGTCTGCCCAGCGCACGCCGCATGCCTCGCCGCGGCGCAGGCCGCGGAACGCGATCAGGTGGTACAGCGCGTAGAGGCGGTGCTTCGCGGCCCGGTCGAGGAACGCGCCCGTCTGCTCCGGCGTCCACACCATGACCGGCGACGGCTTCTCGCCCGTCCGCTGCCACTGCGCGATGCGCTCCTCGGTCCATACGAGGGCCTTCGGGCGCTTGCCGCTCTCCAGCTCGACATGGGCCGCCGGGTTGAAGGTGATCAACTGTCGCGCGATGGCGTCGTTGAGTGCGGCGCGCAGGGTGGCGCGGATGCGCTGACGGCTCGCCGCTCCCGTGATCTTCCGGAACGGCTTCATCTCGGCGAGCTTCGCGCGCTCCTCGGCCAGCCGCGCCCGCTCGGCCGCCGTGGGCCGTCCCGGCCTGGTTGGCTTGCATCGCGCGATCTGCTCGCGGCGGTTGGCGTTCTCGGCAAGCATCTCCTCGTTCTGATCCTCGATCGCGTCGAACATCTCGAGCAGGTGGCCGACGGTGAGGCGGTCGAGGCGCAAGTGTCCGATACGTGGCTTTAGATGTACGCGGATGTGCGAGGCGTAGCCATCAAGGGTCGAGTCCCGGCGCCGCTTCCCCGAGAGCCACTCGTCGAGCCAGTCGGCGACCGTGATGCGCGTGGTGAGGGACTGCCCCGACCGGAACCGGCGCTTCGTCTCCTCGTAGTCCGGTATCGGCTCCCGCTTGGATGCCACGGACTCGAGGAGGTCGCCGATCCGCAGGCGGCCGTCGGGGTCGTCGTCCTCCGGAATGGTGAGCAACGCACGCACCTTGTCGAGGTCGGTCTGTGCATCGCTCTTGGCCGCGTAGCCGTTGCGGCGGAAGGTGCGCCGCTTGCCGTCCTTGTCGGCGGGCAGCTCCTGCCGGATGCTCCACAGGCCGTGGCGCCTGTTGGTCAACTTCGGGCAGGACTTGCCGTACTGCTTGCCGGTCTCGGGGTTGCGGCAGGCGCAGCGGCGGAACGTGGACCCCTTCACTCGTACTCCTTTGCAAGGTCGGCGAACACCGCGTCGTACGTGTGCAGGTGGGGTACGGCGATGCCGTGCTCGGCCATGACGTCAGCCGTCTCCCGCAGCTCGCTGTAGACATCGCGCGCCATCATCCGGTGCAGACGCGCGGAGTCCACCAGGCTCTTGCGCACCTTCTCGTTCTGCGTCTTCCGAGCTCTGTCCTCATCCTCGATGGCACGGAACATGAAGGCTGAGACCTGTTCCACGGTCTCGTAGAAGGTCCGGTACAGCGTCGATGACGCGTTGTCGAAGTTTTCGAGGTCGCCGCGGATCGGCAGCGCGCTGCCCTTGGTGTCTCGGTCGCCAGCCGCCCACAGGAAACCGCCCCACGTGTCGCGCCGGCGATCTGGGAGTACTTCGCAGACCTCCTCGTAACCGACGGGGAACACGAGGAGCAGTGGAGGCACGTCCAGGGCAGCGGCGAGAACGAGGACTTCCGCCACAGTGACGGACGTTCGGCGCCCGTTTTCGAGATTCGAGATGACTGCGCGGGGGATGTCCATGCCCACGGCCGAGCACAGGTCGGAGAGCTGCTGGGCGCTGATGCCGCGCATGGTGCGATACCGGCGTACTTCCCCGGCGATCCGGTGGGCTAGACGCGTAGGCCAATCTGTTTGCTCCATGGTGAAGCAATTTATTGGATAGGTTGGCTCTCGGCAAGCTAACCCGATACGGTGTTCGAAGATCAGTCGACCTTGATCAGGAGGTGCTCGGTGTCGATGGCCCATGCCATGGAAGGGGCGGAGGTGCCCCGGGGAATGACGCATGCCGAACTGATGGACCTACCGGTGAGTTTCCCGCTCGACGTCGCGAACCGCGCGCTGAACCTTGGCCGCACGACGGGATTCGCCCTGGCCAAGCAGGGCACGTACCCGATTCGCGTGCTGCGCCTCGGGCGGCAGTACCGATGCACGCGTTACGACTTGCTGCGCTACCTCGGCCTCGAGGTGGACAGCGCCGAGGCTGTCGACCAAGCGGCGGCCTGAGCCGTGCCCCGGTTCAGCGATTCCGGCGCTGACCGGGGCGGCCCAAGTCCCAGCACACAAGCACCGACAGCGGAATCGGCGACGCCGGGTGGCAGCCCGTATGGCGTCGCCGACTCATTGAGAGGCACTGTCTTGGACTACCCCCAGTCAAGCACGCTCCCAGAGCCGGGAGCGAGCAGTCGCAGCGCGAAGCGGGTCGAGCAGGTGCTCGCCCTCGCCGCGCGCGGCTGGCACGTTTTCCCGCTACGCCCCGACGACAAACGCCCCGCGGTGGCGCGATGGGAGCAGAGAGCCACGACCGACGAAGACCGGATCACGCGAGCATGGTCGGAAGGACCGTACGGCGTGGGCATTACGTGCGGCCCGTCCGGGCTCGTCGTGGTCGACCTCGACACCGCCAAGGGCGTCGAGCCGCCCCAGGAATGAGCGCAGCCGGGTGTCACGGACGGGGCCGACGTGCTCGCTGTCCTGTATGAGCAGCATGGCGAGACCTTTCCGTTCGGCCGCTCGCCGGTCGCGCTGACGGGCTCAGGCGGGATGCACATCTACTACCGCGCCCCTGCAGGGCAGGACGTGCGCAACAGCGCGGGCCGTAACGGCTGGAAAGTCGACGTGCGTGCGCTCGGCGGGTACGTGGTCGCCCCGCCGTCCATCGTTGCCGGCCGCCCTTACCGATGGGCTGGCGACCTCGAGACCGGGCTCGCCGAGCTGCCTCCATGGATCGCCGACCTCGCCGCGCCCACGGCCGCGGCTCCCCCCGTGGTGCGCCCTGCCCTGCCGTTGAGCCTGCGGGATGCCCGCGGGTACGGCATGACCGCGCTGCGGCGCGAGGTCGAGACCCTGCTGCGTGCGCAGCCGGGCACTCGGAACGACACCTTGCACCGCGCCGCGTTCAGTCTCGGCACCCTCGTCGGCGACGGACGGCTCAACCCTCGCGCTGTGGCCGAGGCACTCGGCGAGGCTGCGCGGCTCATCGGGTTGGGCACAGCCGAGGCCGAGAAGACGATCGCCTCGGGCCTCAACGCCGGGGCGCAGCACCCGAGGAGGTCAGCCGCATGAGTGACCAGGCAGCCGCGAACGCGGCGACCATCCTCGAGAACCTGACCGAAGATCCCGTGCCCGCGCCGGCTGCGCCGATGGTGCGCGTGGTTCGCCTCTCCACGGTGCGGCGCAAGCCGATTACGTGGCTGTGGGACCGCTACATGCCCACTGGGAAGCTGACCCTCGTCGAGGGCGACCCCGGCGACGGGAAGTCGACGATGACCTGTGACCTCGCCGCCCGGATCTCCGCCGGTCGCCCGATGCCGGACGGCTCGCCTACCGTGCCGGTCCTGTTCCTCACGGCCGAGGATGGCGTCGAGGACACCATTGCGCCCCGCCTCGAGGCTGCTCGTGCGGACATGGCGCGCGTCATGGTGCTGACCGAGATCGGCGAGCAGGACGAGCGTGGAGCGGTTCACGCGCGCCCCGTTGAGCTGCCGGCCGACCTGCCGCACCTCGCCCGCATCATCCGGGAAGATGGCGTGCGCATGGTCGTCATTGATCCGCTGATGGCCTTCCTTGCCGGGGTCGACTCGCACAACGATCAGAGCGTGCGCCGCGCCCTGCACCCGATCTCCAAACTGGCCGAAGAGACTGGGGCCGCGTTCGTTGTGGTGCGCCACCTGAACAAGGCGTCGGGCGGAAAGGCGATGTACCGGGGCGGCGGCTCCATCGGCATCATCGGCGCCGCTCGTGCCGGTTATCTGATTGCCCCCGACCCCGACGACGAGGGCGGACCGCGGCGGCTCATGGCTCCGGTGAAGATGAACATCGCCGTAAAGCCGCCGACCATGGTCTACCGGGTCGTCGACGCCCCCGAGTTCGGCTGTGCGCGCGTCGAGTGGGACGGGACGTCCGACTACCGCGCCGAGCACCTGGTCGCCGCCGAGACGGACGACGAGCGGCAGGAGAAGAAGGAGGCCACCGACCTGCTGCGCGAGTTCCTCGCCGATGGGCCGCGCCGCTCCAAGGAGGTCGAGGAGGAGGCGCGCGAGGCATGGGGAATCAGCATACGAACCCTCAAACGTGCACGTCAGAAGCTCGGCGTACGGGCGTTCAAGGACGGCAAAGAGTGGTGGATGGAAATGCCCGAGAACGCTCGCGAGGACGGGAAGGGGGCAAGGGGGCCACTCCCCGAGACTGGCACTGTTGCCCCCTTGGCTGTTGTTATTGACGACTCTGCCGAGGTGCTCCAACTGCCGGATGCCTCCTGATTGCTCAACTACCGCCCGTCGCCCAGGTGTTCTTCCGAGGCGACGGGCGTCGCGTCGCGACCGGTCGCGTCCTTACGCGCGGGCGCGCGCGAATACACCGAGGCCCTTGACAATCGCGATGCCGCATCGACCGGTCGATGCCCTCCCCACGCGCGCGAGGCGCCGCGCATCCGGGCAGGTCCCTGGGGGATGCCCCTCCCCTCCCCCTCGGGGACCGCAAGCGTGTTGCGGCTCGCCAGATGTCCGAGTTTGGGAGAGCCGCCGCCACCGCACGAAGTCAAGCAGCGAAGGCGGCAAGCCCGCAGCGAAGTCCCGGGCCAGACGCCCCGCCGCCGTCCCAATGAGCCGCATCCGGCCGGTGGCTGACTCTGTACCAGCTCCTTGGTTCATCCAAGAGATCATGTTCGGCATGGACCTTCAAGGGATAGGCGCGATGGCAGCTGCGGGCGTTGCTCTAATCGGAGTGCCAGCTGCCCTCGTGGTCGGTCGGTGGCAGTTGAATGCCGCCGTCCGTAATGCAGAAGCAACGAGTAGAGCTGGCCTCGCTCAAGCAGAGTCCGCATATCGTGCTGCAGTCGATGCCGTCCAAGCCGAGGCGAACGCAGCGCATGTGCAGTGGAGGCGTGGCGTCCAGCGGGAGGCGTATGTAGCCTTTCTCCTTGCTGTTCACCACGTCAAGGTCGCGTACGAACGTCTCGTCCTGGATAGTGAAGAATTGCAGCCTTTGAGTGTACTTAGGGAGCGTGAGGGCGCAATTGAATCTGCTCTGGCGGATGTCAAGAAGACTCAAACGATCATCGAACTTGAGGGTCCGGACGACGTTGCCGCACCAACCGCTGGAATGGCTGATTCTATAGCGACCCTTGCCATGTGCTATCGGCGAGAAGCCACCTATCAGCGGGCGTACTGGGAGTTGAGCAGAGCGTCAGAAGACGGGGCTCACCCGATGAATCAGGTAGCTCAGGAACTTCTGCAACAGCTCTCACGCTTGCGGCTACTTTGCTCTCGCCCTACTCCTACTGAGGATCAGGTGAGCAGTGCCCGAGAATCCTGCTTTGTAATCGCCCGCAGAATTGAAGGCGAATTCATTGACGGTCTTGATTTGCATCTTCTGATCGAGGGTCATGAATCTCGCTCGCCTGCATTGGGTCGAATGGCTGTTGATGCACAGAATTTCTTTGATGAAGCCGAGGTGCGCTTTATTAGGGCGGCTAAAGCTGAGCTCCATGGTGGTTTCGACTTCTGATCTCCGTCGCATCGTCTCAATGCTGATCGGATAGCAGCTGAGTCTATGCGTGCGGCTCGACCGCGTTTTGCTGCACTGAAGCGACGCTGCGCAGAGCCTCGGCAAGGCTGCGCGGCCCGATGGATGCGATCGGCCACAGGGCACTGACTTCTCGGGCGAACTGCCAGACGGGGGTAACGGCGGGCGTGCGGAAGGGCACAACGGTGATGCGGTGGCCGGCGAATGGCTCGACATCGAGGTAGCGCATTCCGCCCGTGCCACAGAGGTAGACCGTGCTGCCCGTCGCCGCGGCGAGGTCGGCAAGGCGCTGAGACCGGCCGTCGTGCGCCGGTAGGGCGCTGCTGTGCAGGACTTCGCCGCGCCAGCCAACCGAGGCGAGCAAGGCGAGGGCGGATGCCTCGGCGATGTCGGCCGTGCGATCCGTCGCCTCGAAGCGGTCGAGGACGGGCTCGAGGACGTCCTGTAGGGCAGGCCAGTGGCGGCTACGGCCGTAGTGTTGGCGGACGAGCTCGGCGACCCTGCGCCGGCATCTGTGCGGCTCGGCGAGGCGCGCCTCGAGGATCAACGTCGAGCGGCCTCGGGGAAGGTGTGTCGACAGCGACAGCCATTGTCGGGCGCAGGGATCTTTTAAGCTTGCCAGTCGGGCGCGGTGCTGGTAGTCCCGTCGTGCGAACTGCACGTCATCGAGGATGATCCACCGGTCGGCCGCGTACAGCTTCGCCAGGGTGGACAGCCGGGGGAAGAGGTTCGGCTGGTGAATGGCGCACACCGCGCCCAGCCGCGCGGGGGCTGGCTCAGGACTCGAGCAGTCGGCTGTCGAATCCGGCGCGCAGGAGGCGCTCGTATGCGGCATAGATATCACCCGGTACTTCCTGCTCGATGGCGAACCCGAACTTCGGGTACTCGATAACTCGTTGCAGGTCGCCGACCATCGTGTCGATGACCAACTTCTCGTCGCCGATGCTCTTGACGTAGTCGGCGAAGTCCAGCGGATCGGATGCACACACGACCTCGACCTCGGGCCACACCTTGCGGCATGTGGCATAGGCGCGGCGCTCCATGTACGGCATGGCGATCAGCATCACGGACCCGACTTCGATGCCTGCCTCGCGCAGCACCTCACGCGAGAACGTGATGTTCTGCCCGGTGTTCCCGGCATTGGGCTCGAGGAGGATCGCATCGGCGGGTACGCCGAGTTCGAGCGCGTGCTCGCGGAAATGCACGGCCTCGCCGCGAGGGTAGAGGGCTGCCGTGCTCGGACTGTTGCCGCCACTGAACACGAGCACGGGGAACAGGCCAGCGTGGTACTGCTTGGCCGCGAACGTCGCCGCTCCGAGATCGTGGCTGCCGAGACAGATCGCTGCCGAGCAGGGGCGCGGCTCGTGCCCCGTCTGGTGAAAGTCCCAAATCAGCTTGGCGTCGTTCCACTGCGCATCGGTGATTACGCGCTGCTCGCGGTCCGGCACTGACACTCCCTGGTTCATCCTTGCTGGCCACTTACCTCGACAGGGCGGCCGACGGGCCGTCGCACGACCGCCGGATGCCCTCGATGCTGCGTAGCTGGTGGCTCAGCCCGTACTGGCTCGCCACCTGCGCCGCGCCGTCGAGAACGGATAGCCCATCATCCCGGGTGGCCGGGTCGGACAGAAGGATGTGCCCGTGTGCGGTGTCCAGCCGCACACGCTGCATGGGGGAGTCGACTGTGCCGGTCGAACGCGCGATGTCGATGTACTGGAGTGCTCGGGTGAGGTCGCCGGTCCCGCGGTAGGCGAGAGCGATCTTCTGATGGGCGACCGACCAATCCTCGGGCTCCGCCAGGTCCTCGAAATCGTGAGTCGCGGTCGTCATCACCTTGACCGCGTAGTCGTTCTTCCCGCCCTTGCTGAGCGCCGTACCCACCCACAGACGGGCTCGGGCGCGGTCGCGCCCGCTCAGCCGCCCGTCACCGGCGAGCCGCTCGTACTGCCGGGCGGACGCCTCGAGCTGCCCCGACATCTCGTCGACCACGGCGAGCGACAGCTCGATCTGCGCGACGCGACGCGGAATGTCGAGCTCAGCGAACAGGCTGCGGGCGGTGTTGTAGGAGTGGTGCGCCGAGAGGGGGCCGAAGGTCGCGCCCTGGTCGCGTTGGACGTCGCCGAGGAGGACGAGCGACCGGCCGTAGAGGTACAGGCCCTTGTCGTCGAGGACGCGCGGGTCGTGGCGGCCGAGCCAGCGGTTCAACAGGTTGGACGCGAACGAGAAGTTCTGACGGCTCAGGCTCACGATGGCGCGGTCGATGTCCTCCGTCCATGTCTCGTAGTCCGCTGCGCGAACTGAGTTGCCCCCTGCACGACCGTCCGTGGAGCCGGAGAGCAGCGCCTCGAAACGCCCGCGCGCCAGCGTGTCAGCTCGCGCGAGCGCGGTGTCGAGGATGGCCTGCGTATCCGGCCGCGGAACGGTGTCCGCGCCGAGCTTCTCCCACTTCGCCACCGTGCGCAGAGCGACGCCCAGGTGCTCAGCGAATGCGCGCGTACTCATCCGAAGCGCGGCGCGCAGGGCGCTCGCTTCGCGGCCGGTCCACTGCTGCACGCTGATCACAGGCTGCCTCCCTCTTGTCATGTATGGAAGCAGGCTGCGTGATTGCTCTGGCACGGAAGTGCAACGGAAGTGCAACGCCCGGTCATTTCGAGGACGTTGGTTCGCCGAGACGCTCGAGCCATGGAACCCATTACAGAGCGACGCCCGGTGAACGGCCCTTACGTGTACGGCTACTTGCGCCGGACGAGCAGCGAGGCGCGGCTCGCTGCCCTCGCCGACTCGCTCGCCGAGCACTGCCGACAGCACGAGCTGACGCTGTGCGGCCTCTTCATGGAGCGCGGGGCGGTCACCGAGGTACGGTCGCCGGCTTTCGTAGGGCTGCTCGACGTTCTCACGCTGCCGGACGCGTACGGCGTTGTCCTGCCCGCGCGTAGCCACCTCGGACCGAAACGCATCGCTGCGGAGCGCGAACGGCAGATAGCCCAGACGAGCGCACGTCTGATCGTGGTCCGCTCCACCAAGCCGAGGCGCGGCGACAGGCGTCCAGTCGATGCCGGTCCCGTCGTCAGGCAGAGAGGGGCGCGTGATGTCCCTGCGTGAGGCGCTGCGCGCCGCACCGCTTGTCGATGACATCCCTGGGGTGCACCTGCTTGCGGTCGGCCACGAGTGGGACGTCGTACGGGTCCCTGCCGACGCTGGATTCCTCGCGCTCGCGAGGCTGCGAGAGGCCGAGGAACGGCTCGGCCCGGTGCTCTATGACAGGCCGGGCGAGCGCCTCTATTTCGCCGTTCCGACCGGCAGCCGGGGCGCGTGGGCCGGCCTGCCGGTGCGGCTGCTGTCCAAGGGCTCATGGCTTGTTGCCCCGAGCCCGGACCGCTCCGACGAGTGGTTCGGCGGGTGGTGCGAGCTGCCCGACGACGAGACGCTCACCGCCCCCGACACGCTGCGCCGTGCTCTCGAACAACCACAGATCGACTCAGCACCACAACCCGTGATCGTCGCAAGGGAGGAGAGGCAGGAATGGAAACCTTCGAACGCGCTCGACTTGACGCCTACTTCGGGCGCATCGCCGCGCGCTTCGCTCCCCCGGAGCGTCCGGCATCGTTCCTGATCACGCACTTACTGCCGGAGCGCCCGGCGTTCGTGCGGGGCGTGGCGAGCGTGACCGACCTGCGCGCCGTACTGCCCAAGCCGAAGTCCGTACAGGCCGAGGCACGGCGCCAGGTCGAGGCCGAGGGGCACGCGTGCGACAGGCTGACACGCGAGATGTTCGCCGACTCGGATCGCGCCCTACGCTACGTCGAGGCGCGCGCCGCCGGCCGCCCGGTCGTGCTGCTCGACGTCGGCGGGTACTTCGCTCCGGCCCTCGACGCGCTGTGCGACCGCTTCTCGGGCCGCATCCTTGGCGTGGTCGAGGACACCGAGAACGGGCACAAGCGGTACGCCGAGCGCGACAAGCTGCCCTGCCCGGTCGTCTCGGTGGCCCGCTCGCCGCTCAAGGACCCCGAGGACTTCCTCGTCGGGCAGTCGGTCGTCTTCTCGACCGAGGCCCTGATGCGCAGCCGTAGCGACATCCTGCACGGCCGTACGGCGCTCGTGATCGGCTTCGGCAAGCTGGGCAGCTCCATCGCCCGTCTGCTGCACGCCAAGGGCGTACGAGTGACCGTGTACGACATTGACCCCGTGCGCCGCACACAGGCCCTCTCACAGGGCTTCACGGTGGCCCGCGACCGTGCGAGTGGCCTCGAGGACGCCGGGCTCGTCCTATGCGCGACGGGCTCGCTTTCCCTGCGCGGCGAGGACTTCCCGCGGCTGCGGAACGGGGCATATGTGGCGACCGTGACCAGCAGCGAGGACGAGCTCGAGCTCGACGGCCTGCCGGACGTCTACGAGCGTGCCCACATCGGGGAGCACGTCACCCGGTACCTGACGACCGGCCACTACTTCTACCTGCTCAACAGGGGCAATGCCGTCAACTTCCTGCACGGGGCGAGCGTGGGACCGTTCATCTTCCTCGTGCAGGCCGAGATACTCGCCGCTTCGGCCATGCTCGCCCGCGGCGAGCTGGACCCCGGTATGCACGAGATCAGCCCAACCGACCGCGCCGCCATCGCGGCGATCTGGCTCGACTACTTCAACCGATAGGAGACCTGCCCGTGCCCATCACCGCCGGTCACATCCGCGGAACCATCGACAGCTACCTCGAGGCGCACCCGGACGAGAAGCGGCGGCTGGCTCCCGTCCTCGACCTGCTCGACGCTGGGGCCGACCTCACCTCGCGGAAGGAGTTCCGAGGGCACGCCACGGCCGGGGCGATCCTCGTCGACCCTGCCGGCCGCGTGCTCCACATCCACCACCTCGCCCTCGACCGCTGGCTCCTACCCGGCGGACACCTCGAGGCCGACGACACCCGGCTCGTCGATGCCGCGAAGCGCGAGCTGACCGAGGAGACCGGCATGCCTTCATCCGTCGTCGTCCCCGCTGGGCTGCGCCCGCTCCACATCGACGTGCACTCCATCCCCGCCAACGATGCCAAGGGCGAGCCGGAGCACCAGCACATCGACTTCCGGTTCCTCTTCCGCACCTCGGCCGAGGTCGGCGAACTCCAGACCGAAGAGGTCACCGCCGCGGCCTGGCGCGATGCCGAAACCCTCGCGGATGAGACGCTGCGCAGCCGCATCATGCAGGCCCTGCGCTGACCAGCCGGCCGCCCCGCGCTGCGATCCCCTACGCGCGTCCCAGCGGCCTTGCGAGGCGAATGCCCCGACTCACGTCCTCCTCCGCGAGCCGGGGCGTTCGCTCATGAAGTCAGTCCCGATGCTGGCCGTCGTCAGCGTTTCGGTTCTGAAGGCTGCGCCGTACCTCATTCCACGCCTGAATGACGTCTGGCAGCTTTGTGAGTAGCTCACGTAGCTGGGCGAGCAGCAGCACGGCTGTTCCGAAGGCGGCGAGGATAGTGAGCGTCACTCTTTCCCAGTTCACTCGAACGCCTCCGACGAGTCATCGGCCAGGCGCTGGGGCAGAACACGATCGAGCCAGGCAGAGTCGGCGCCGACCCTCTCAAGGTCCTCTCTCACATTCCTGCCGTAAATGGCCCGGCCATGGCGGAAGCGGATCTGCAGACCTCCAGGTTTGCCTTCAGTGTGCACGAGGTCGTATGTGCACTGGCGCATATATCTGTCTGGAAGGGGCGGATTATGGCACGTGCAGTGCGAGTCGCTGATGCGTAGTGACAGACCCCAGACGGGGTCCATGAGCCGAGCGAGCAGCGTGTCGTGGTCGAGCGGTACATCGCGCCGCGTGTCCAACTCAAAGATCCACTCGCCGCCTGTGATCCATGATCTAGTCGAGTAGGCCGAACTGGATTTGTGAAAGAGCGCGATGCGCCGTAGAAGACCAGAGCCGAGCCAAGCCAGCTCGCGTTCGCCGTTCCTCACACGCGGGTGCTTGACCTGGTCCTCGCGCTCGAAGCTCGACAGTACGGGCTCCCGCCACAAGGGAGGGTTACCGCCCTCGTCGAGTTCCTGCCACCGGGCGGACAGTTCGTGCTGCCATCGAGTGCCGGGGATTCCACGGATTATGAGGCGGCTGTCGCTGTTGACTCGGGTGAGGTGCAGGTCCGTGTTCTGCACAGCCGCTACCCGCAGACCGAACGCACCATCGACCTGTACCCCTGGATCTGCGTAGGGCAGCAGATTGTCAAGGGCGTAGGAGCTCATCGGATAGGCTTCCCCAGCCAGGAGCTGAGTGTGGCCGTCAAGGTGGACAACCACTGTGCCTTCGGGAGCGATGCGTACCTTGGAGATCCCGACCGGATGAGCCCACCATTCGCCTCCACGCGCCAGGTGAGCCATGAGCTGAGACTCGAGAAGAGCCTGATCACCTGCAGCAGCCGGGATGGGATGTTTGTTGTCAAGGGCCTTCAGAGAGCCCTTGAGATGGCGAAATGACTCCCCGGTGTACAGGCAGCGCATGCGAATGCGATTGGCTAGACGTCCCCCAGCAGACATGCACGATCCGTCCTCGAACGCTGCTGCCCCAAAGCATCCGAACACTGATCGGTGCACCCGAGAAAGGTGCAGACGTGCACGACCTAGCGATGGGTGGTGAAGCTAGGGCTTCTTGATCCCTCGGAGGCACCGCTGTGGGGCAGCGCAGTGCCGGGATTGGCCGCCATCCGACCAGGAGTGATGGTCGCCCACAGCGCGTAGTTCGCGCAAGTTCCCTGGTGGCAAGGCAGTCGGCGTCCTAGTTTCGGTCGGCGGGGGCGGGCGCCGCAGCCGCCCTCGGTCTGCGTGCCAGGACTTCTGTCTAGGAGTTTTGACGGCCCAGCTGGGAGTGCTGCTTCTCGCACCTCAATCCGATGGCTGTGACGCTCGTTTGCCGGGTTCAAATCCTCGCTGGGCGAGCGTTTGCGCAGGTGAGAGGGTGCGCAGAGTGAGCCCGATGTGAGCCCGCACGACTTTGGATGGGCTGTCATGTGCTGATCACAAATGCAGCGCCGCCAGGCGCTGACCTGCACGGACAGCAACCGGGCGGCAGGGCTCTGAACCCCCTGTCATGAGTCCGTCTCGTCTTTTAATCCATTGGTTGTGGGTTCGAGTCCCACACGGCCTACCGTGCGCAGGTGGGGAGACCCCTTCTGACCTGCTACGCAGCGCCCTGGCCGGGCTGGACCGGCCAGGGCGCTGCGGCTTTCCCCGCCCGTGCGTGCGGGGCGGTGTGCCGAAGACGCCTCCTGCGAGCAACGGCAGCCGCTCCTCGCCGGCTCCGCCATGGGTGGTGCGGAAGCCGGCTCACTTCAGGGTGGCGAGGTGGTCGGCTTCGCCCCCGCGCCACTCGATGAGGAAGAGGGTCGCGTCGTCACTGGTTCTGCCGCCCCGTTCCTCCTTCAGGGCGTGAGAGAGGGAGCGCACCACCGCCCGCACTCCCTCCTCCGTCCGCTCGATGCGGTTGACCCAGTCGATGAGCTGTTCCTCGCCGAACTGCTCCCCGCCGACTTCGCGCTCCTCGATCAGGCCGTCGGTGAAGCACAGAACCCTGTCGCCGCGCTGGAGGACCAGCTCGCTGACCTGCGGCTGTTCACCGCCGAAGCCGACCGGCAGGGTGGTTGCGCTCTCCAGTTGCTGGACGACCTCGTGGTTGCGGATCAGCAGCGGTGCGGGATGGCCGGCGTTGACCCATTGCAGGTGGCCCGTTGCGATGTTCAGGCGCATCATCTGCGCGGTGACGAAGTGGTCGGGTCCGAACTGCTCGGCGATCGCCCGGTCCATGAAGGTGTAGATCTCGGCCAGTCCGATGTCGGCGCGTCTGGCGTGGCGGTAGGCGCCGATGGCGACGGTTGCCATCGTGGCCGCGTCCAGGCCGTGGCCCATCGCGTCGACCGTGGCCATGTGCAGGATGTCGTCGTTGAGGGCGTAGTCGAAGCTGTCCCCGGCAACCTCGTAGGCGGGCTCGAGGATTCCGGCCACGGCGACCTGCGGGACGGACATCGCCAGCGGGGGCAGCAGGGACCACTGGATCTCCGCGGCCACGGTCATCGGTTCGAGGCGCCGGGCTTGGAAGAACCGGTCGGTGTAGCCGTGCTTGGTGACCAGCATGTCGGCGACCAGGCCGGCGAGCCTGCGCAGGAGCCGACGGTCGTCGTCATCGACGCTGTCCAGGGTGAGGGCAATCACTCCCACCTGGTCGCTGCCGTCCAGCAGCGGCAGGTACATGCGCACGCCGTCGGCCTGCGATACCTCGACGGGGGTCGCGCGCAGGAAGGCCGTGCCGGCGTCGGAGTCACCGATCGGCTCGGCCTGCCCGACGACCATTCCCCTGCCCGGCAGCGGCACCAGCATCAGCTGGCCGTAGTCCTGGAGGAGGATCGAGACGTCGCGGCCACCGACCCTGGCCACCTCTTCGGCGATCAGCGGGGCGATCAGCTGGGGCGGCATCTCATGGGCCCGGTCCAGCAGCACCCCCAACAGCCGCTCACCGAATCCTTCGGAACGGTCCACCGGGCCTGCGGCGGGGGGCTGCTCACTTCCCGCCATATCCGCGATCTTTCACCACAGTTACCCTTCGCGCCCCTCTTGTCCAAGTCGAGTCCTGTCCAAGCCGAGGCACCCCGAACGCGTCCCAAGACCCGCCCCGACACACGCGGGTCCATCCCGCGGTCACGGTGGATCCGCTCGACGCCCACTCACGCGATCTGTGCACACGAGCTCCTGACACGACCGTGATCAACCTGCACAGCTTGACCCGGCCAACCGGCCCAACGCACCCATTACGCCAGAAGCGGCGATGTCATACCGGCTCACGCCCGCGGTTCGGCCCGCAAGGGTGCTCCTACCGTGCGGAGATGGCGCAGTGCTTGTCGGTACGAGTCCAGCAAGCCTGTCTGCGTATAGGGCAGGCCGAGTTCGGCGCAGTAGTCACGAACCAGGGGCTGGGCTGCCGGGAGGGCGGTCCGGGGCATGCTGGGGAACAGGTGGTGTTCGATCTGGTAGTTCAGGCCGCCGAGCACAAAATCGGTGATACGCCCGCCCCGCACATTGCGCGAGGTGAGGACCTGGGCACGCAGGAAGTCCGGGCGCTCGTGCTCTTCGGGCATCGCCATGCCCTTGTGGTTGGGAGCGAAGGAGGCCCCCATATACAGGCCGAAAAGGGCCTGCTGTGCCAGAACGAACACCAGCGCCTTCAGCGGGGAAAGGACCAGGAGCACAGCGGTGAGATATGCCGCCGCGTGGGCGAGCAGTGCCAGCGCTTCGACCGCCAGGGGAGCGGGAGCACTCGTCCTGCCCTTGCGCAGTGCCCGGACCGAGTCCACGTGCAGTGCCCAGCCCTCCAGCAGCAGCATCGGGAAGAACAGTGTGGCCTGGTGACGGGTGATGAAGCCGGCCAGACCCGAGCGCCCGGGAGCGTCGTGACCGTTGAAGACCACGGCGCCGGTCTCGATGTCGGGATCGCGGCCGATCTGGTTGGGATGGGCATGGTGACGGTTGTGTTTGGCCACCCACCATCCGAAGCCGAGACCGATGAAGAGATTGCCGAACACCAGCCCCGTCATATTGTTGGCCCGCTTGCTCCGGAACAGTTGGCGGTGGCCGGCTTCATGGCCGCGGAATCCGCTCTGGGTGAAGGCAAAGGCCAGCACGGCGGCGACCGTCAGCTGCCACCAGGAGTCGCCGATCAGGAGCAGAGCGGCCCAACCTCCGGCCAGCAGAAGCAGCGTGGCTGCCAGCGCCGCAGCTGAGCGCAGCGGACGGTGTCGCAACAGCTGGGCGTTCCTGACCCGTCGGGAGAGCAGCGCGTAGTCACTTCCTGCGGGCCGCTCGCAGAGCGTTGTCTGCCCGTTCCGGATGTTTCCGGAGGGCTCGGCCTGCGGAACCGACGGTGTTCCGGTTGGGGCGCGCGCGGACACGGCGCGCTGAGCGAAGTTGATGGGCTCCATGAGCTCGATCCTGGTTGATGTCAGCGGCGCGCGGACGCGGGCCGCTCTTGCGGTGCCGTCGGAGCGCTACCGCATCCGATGCGACAAGGCGGGGGCGTCTCAACCCTGGTATGCACACTCGCCTGTGAACCGCCCAGGACGGCGGTGGTACGGCGGTCAGCATGCGGACTGCCCCCGTGTCCCCACCGTACTCCCCGTACGCGAGAGGCACATTTCCGCTGCGGCCCGGAAGCGAGCACACGCGATCCGGTGCACCAACGGGAGTACGGTGGCGATACCAGTGCGCTGAGAGGAGCCATCATCTCTCGCGGCGCCGACCCAGGGGATGCAAGGCCGGGCACAACGCGCGGGAGGAGGCCCGACCCTCCGGTAATCACGCAGCGCACCACGAGTCGTTTGCGCCACGACCAGTACGACTCCCTGAGCACCACGGAACCAGGCGGAATACTCCCGGCCCTTGCCAGGAATCGCTCAGGTCCCACTGCCACCCGATGAGCGAGAGGAAATGCTGCGCATGTATTCACCTGACGCGATCTCAAACCGCCGTCATAGTCGTGCCGAACCGACCGAGGAGATGATGGCCGGGCTGGTCTGCATCGTCTGCCGCACCGACTACCGGCAGGCGCCGGACACGGACGCGAAGGTGGTCTCGCACCACGGCAACAAGCAATTGCTCGCCTGCGAGGGGGTGTGCGCGCGCATGGCAAGCGGGTCCGTCACCGGTCTCGGGGAGACACCTCTCCCGCTGGCCGAACGCATGCACAACTACGAGGTCGAGCACTGACGCGACAGCCCCGGCACACTGCCGGAACGCTCTGTCCGACTGCCGCCGGGGCCCGGGCCCATGCGCCGGCACCGTGCATCAGCCGGAACAGGACGGCGCTCGGGGATGCGCAAACGCGCCGGCCAAGGCCCCTCGCCACAGCCTGGTGGTGTCGAGAATTCCGCGGCCCGATGAGTCGCCGCCGACCGGTCGACGGGCCTAGCGTTGAGCTGGGGCGCAGCGTCCTCAGAAGGTGACGGCCATGGCATCTCTTGCCGAGCGGAAGGCGTACCGCGAGAAGATCATGCAGGCGCTTTACGAGACCGCAGAAGGAAATCGCCTTCTGGGGGTCACCGGGTCGAAGCTGCGTGACGATCTCGGCATTCCCGACGCGGACATTGCCGCCGCCTGCACGTATCTGGAGGGCGAAGGTCTGGTCACGGTCGACTGGGCGGCGGGCAATACACCCGCCATGGTCATGCTGACCCACCAAGGTATCCGCGTCATGGAGGCCAAAGAGGAGGAGCAGGATTGAGGGGGTGCTCCGCCTCGTCGGCGTAGTGTTGTAGCGGGTCTTTGCACTCTCACGTGCGATGACCTGGAAGGGACGGCCCCGGTGTGAATGCGCCGGGGTCGTTTCACGTCGGACTTCAGTCCGGTTCGGCGCGTTCCCCGTCGGTGTTCCGCTCCGCCGGGCGACTCGTACGCGCGGGATTGATGCTGGTGTCGATCAGGATCTGCTCGGCCTGTGTGACGTTGTCGGCCTGTACGGCCCTGGACATCGCCTCCCGTGCCGCCGACGGGGTTGCCTCCGGCGGGACCACGAGCAGCAGGAAATAGTCTTGATCGCCACGGGTGATGAGCACCGTGTCGTCGCCGACCGGGTACCAGTCGATGTGTACGACCCGGTCATCGATGATCAGGCGCACCGGGACCTCATCCCAGGCACTCGCGTCCAGGCCCACGCGGGTGATGGGACCCAAGTGCTCGGTCAGGGCACTGATCAAGCCGGGCAGCTGATCGCCGACGTCACGGGAGCGCGGCCACCAGGCGCCATCGAGAATTCCTTCACGGGTCCGCCTCGTCTCCAGCCTCAACAGAAGCGCGCCGGGCTCCGCGTGCTGGTGGACGGCATCCGGCAGCAGTCTGGGGCGGGATGGGTTCGTGGAGTCTTCGAAGCCGGCCATCATGGTGCGCCGCCCGTCCGCGGAGCCCGGCAGGGCCCGCTCACTGCCGGGAAACGACGTCGGCACGGTTGCCGACATGCATGCGTCCTCGGCACTGCCTCCACGGTACCCGGGGTGAGACCGTCCCGTCCCTGGGCAGATCCGCGAAACAGCAGGCCAATCAGGGCCTGGCCGGGTCTCCGCCGGAGTAGGCTCGAACCACCGGGAGCACTTCGTGCCGCGACTTTCATGTCGGGGTCGTTCGCGGCGAACAACTATGCCGGGCAGACGGAAACGCTCCCGGAGGCAGGTCCGCGCCATGACCGCGACCACCGACCACACTCCTACCACTGGCGAGCGCGTGTCCTCGCCACCGGCCCGCCTGTCCCTGGCCCCGGACGATGCCGGCCCAGCACTTCTGGACGGCGCCTGGTGGCCCTACTCGCGCGATCTCGCACGTGAACTCCCCGCCATGATCGACGTACTGGATCGCCGCTGGGGGCGGATCACCCGGATCGCGGTGAATCCCACCCTCTGGCCCGTGATCCCGCGGAAGGTGCCCGTCGCCGGGCATGTGGTGCACGTGGGATGGTTCGCGGCTGCGCAGGACCCGCACAAGCTGCTGCTGCTCTCCTCCACCGCAGGCCGCTGGGACCTGCTGGTGATCCCGCCGGTGACCGGAGAGGCCGCCGCCGCCCGGCTGATGGCAGCCGCAACCGAGCCACAGGGCCACCTCACCGCCACCGCTCTGATGGCGAACGAGGAGGCCCTCAGCGCCACGGAGGCCGACCGTGGCGGGGAGGCGGAGTGGGAGTCGGAAGGCGGCACCGTGCCCGGTCCCGGGAATCCGGCCAGGCTTCCCGGCTCCGCCCAAGGGATGTGAGAACGATGACGACCGCCATCACCGTGGCCGTGATCCTCGTGATGATCGCTGCAGGAGTACTTCTGATCCACGCTCTGAACGGCCAGCACAACCAGCGGATCGCAGCCTTCCGGTACGGCGACCTCCTGCCGTACCGCCGCCGGGCCACCGAGCCGCTGGAGAAGACCGGCGACACCGCCGGTCCGCCCGCCGGAAGGGCTCGCGCTCGCCAGAAGCAACCGGTCAGCAGCCGTCGGCGACCGCGGTCGGCGAAGGAGCCGGCGGGAGGCATGACGCGCTCGCGACGGCTGCTCGCTTCCCCAGGACGCAGCCGGGTCACCGCTTCGGACCGAGAGGCCGGCGCCATGAGCTCGGACGAGTCGGCGTCTGCGCCCGGGCTCGCCGAGGTCCGCATCGTCGCCGCGTCGCCCGAAGCGGCCCGGAAAGTAGCCGAAGTGCTCCGTCACCGCTTCGCCGGCACCGAACAGCGCAGCTACCCGGCAGGCCACGACGGCAGCACGCGGCTCCACCTCACCGTGGACACCATGCAGCGCCCCCAGGCCCTGCAGACATTCCAGTCCGGGGTGCTCACCCACCACTCGACCGGCACCGAGCAGCCGCACGCCGACGAGGCCTGAAACAGACGTTGCCAGTCTTCTTGAGCACTCCGACTTCTTGAGCACTCCGACGGTGACCATCATCCCGAGGAGCAGGAAGACGATGTTCCAGTCGATGCCGCTGTGCTCGGGGCGGTTCCTCCGCATTCGGCAAGTGCTCGGGGCGGTTCCCCCGCATTCGGCAAGGGAACCGCCCGCTACTGTGCTGGACGGGCGTCAGACGCCGGCGAGCTCCGGCTCGGCCTTGGTCCCAGGGTGTCCGCCCTCGTCCGCCGTGAGGTCGGCGTGCGGCCGCACGTGCTTGGGGAGCGCGAACATCAGCAGGAACACCGCACCCAGGACCGCGACGACCCACCCCATCGCGTTGCTGAACGCGCCCACGAACTCCGCCCCACCCGCTCGCGGTGCGCGGGACTCGTCCATGGCGCCGAAGAACACCACCGAGGTGAGCCCGAGGCCGAGCGCCATGCCCAGCTGATTGGTGGTGTTGATGAGCCCTGATGCCGAGCCCGCGTGCTGCTGCGGCACCCCGGAGAGCACCGCGTCCGTCAGCGGTGCGAAGACCAGGCCCATGCCGCCGCCCATCGCGATCAGCGGCAGCGCCATCTGCCAAGAGGCGATGGCCGTGCCGTACCGGTCGGCCTCCCACAGGTAGAGCAGCGCACCCAGGGCGAGGAGCACCGCGCCGGTCTGCAGCACCCGGCGACTGCCGAAGCGCGGGGTGAACAGCTGCACGGACACCCCGGCGGCGGCGGAGCATGCCACGGTGAACGGCAGGCCCGTCAGCCCGGCGTGCAGCGGGCTCCAGCCCAGGCCGATCTGCATGTAGAGGGTCCAGACGAGGAAGAAGATGCCCAGCGTGGTGCTGAACGCCACCTGCACGCCGATACCCGCGGCGAAGCTCTTCACCTTGAACAGCGACAGCTCGACCAGCGGCGCCCCGTCCTTGCGCTTCTTGTGCCGCTCGTACGCCACGAACACCGCCAGCATCGGCACGCTCGCCGCCATCGAAACGAAGCCCCACACCGGCCAGTCGTTCTCGTGGCCCATGGTGATCGGGTAGAGCAGCATCAGCAGTCCCGCAGTGGCAAGGACAACGCCGCCCAGGTCGAGTCGCAGCGCGTCCGGGGCGGTGGACTCGGTGATGAACCGGCGGCCGAGGATGAGTCCGGCGATGCCGACCGGGAGGTTGATGAGGAAGATCGGCCGCCACTCCAGGCCGAGGAGGTTCCACTGCGTGAGCAGCGCGCCCAGCAGGGGGCCGGAGACCGCGCCGAGCCCGACGACGGCGCCGAACATCCCGAAGACCTTGCCGCGCTCGTGCGCGGGGAAGGTGACGTGGATGATGCTCAGGACCTGCGGCACCATCAATGCCGCCATCGCGCCCTGCAGCACACGAGAGGCGACCAGCATCCCGGGGTCGGCCGCGATTCCGCACAGCAGCGAGGCGAGGGTGAAGCCTCCGATGCCGAGCAGGAAGACCCGCTTCCGCCCGAAGATGTCGCCAAGCCGCCCGCCGGTGATCAGCCCGACGGCGAAGGCGAGGGCGTACCCAGCGGTGATCCACTGGACGGCGCTGAACGAGGCGCCTATGCCGCGCTGGATGCCGGGGATCGCGATGTTGACGATCGTGGCGTCGACGAGGTCCATGAACGAGGCGGTGAGGAGGACGGCAAGCGCGATCCAGCGGCGCCGGTCGGTGGCGGCGGAAGTGCCGCTGGGCAGGGGATTGTCCTGCGTCTTCGTTTCCATGCGCGCTAAGCTAGAGCCCGTATAGGACAGATCCTGTCCTAAATGTTGAGCAATCTGGGACTCATGACGACAGACACCCCGGCACGACTGCTGAACCTCCTCTCCCTGCTGCAGACACCGCGCGAATGGCCCGGCAGCGAGCTCGCCGAGCGACTCGGCGTCACCACCCGCACCATCCGCCGCGACATCGACCGGCTGCGCGACCTCGGCTATCCCGTGGAGGCCGCCCGGGGCGCAGTCGGGGGCTACCGACTCGTCGCCGGCAAGGCCATGCCCCCGCTGCTGCTCGAGGACGACGAGGCCGTCGCCATCGCCGTCGGACTGCGCAGCGCCGCGGGACACACAGTCGCGGGTCTTCCCGAGGCATCCGTACGCGCCCTCGCCAAGCTCGAGCAGGTGCTGCCCTCACGGCTTCGCCGCCGTGTGACCACCCTCTCCAACGCCACCACCCCGCTCACCCGGTGGCAGGGCCCTCAGGTCGACCCCGACGTACTGACCGTGCTCGCCACCGGAGTCGCCGGCGGCGAAAAGCTGCGCTTCGGCTACCGCGCCGCGGACGGCACCGAGACCAAGCGACTCGTCGAGCCCGCCGGACTCGTCTCGGCGGGCCGCCGCTGGTACTTCGTCGCCTACGACAACGACCGCGACGACTGGCGCATCTTCCGCGTGGACCGCATCACCAAGCCGTTCCTGACCGGCGTCCGTCCAACGCCGCGCAAACTCCCGGCCAAGGACGCCGCGGCCTATCTCGCCGCCCGGATGACCGGGGACCGCTCCACCTACGAGGCGGTGGCCACACTCCACGCCCCGTACAAGGAACTCGCCCCTCGCCTCGGCGACGCCGCCACCGGACTCGAGGCGGCCGGCGAGAACGCCTGCGTGCTGCGCACCGAGGCCGACTCCCTGGAATGGCTGGCCCTCCGACTGGCCGCGCTGGGCTGCGAGTTCGAGGTGCATGAGCCGCCCCAGCTCGCTGACTATCTCCGCGAGCTGGGCGGCCGCGTCACCCGCGCCGCAGGAGGCCGGAGCAGCGCCCCCTCCTGCTGAAGAGGGCCGACTCTCGGTCGAAATCCCAGCTGCTCGCCGAGGCAGCGACCGCGCCGACGAAGGCGGCTTCGGCAGGCACCTGAAAGGCTCCGGCCCCGGCTATCGGAGAGCTGTTCGTCGCGGAAACGTGCCACCCGCCCATCGACTCCGCTCGAACCGCCCGCAGAGCGCGCGGCGGCACTCTACGGAATAGCGCGCCATAGCGCGCCGCGGAATGACGCCTCCCACCAGATCATTCGTCGTGGCACGGGATCGATGGTGACCTGGCGACGACGAGCCCGGGTCTTCCCGGCGTGGACGCAGTGGGTGGACAGGCCTGCTGGCGGGGGTGGTGGCGTTGTCGTCGAGGTGGACCGGTCCACCTTGCAGCCCGGGGTGTGCATGCCGTGCGGGGTTCATGCGGCGTTCCCGATGGCTACGGGCAGGTCGGCGAGGCGCCATTCCAGCATGCCGTCGTTCAGCCGGACGGCGCGGCGGCCATGGGCGTTCAGCAGCCGTACGGCGTCGTGGGCCAGGACGCAGTACGCGCCGCGGCAGTACGCGACCACCTCGGGGCCGTCAGGCAGCTCCGCCAGCCGGTCCGCGAGTTCGTCGACCGGGATGGAGACCGCGCCGGGGATGTGCCCGGCGGCGTACTCCTCGGCCGGGCGCACGTCGAGGACGACGACGTCGCCCGCCTGTGCGCGAGCGAGCAGCTCCTCGCGCCCGACCTCGTCCGGCTGCTCGTCGCCGAGGTAGGCGGTGCGGGCGGCTTCGACGCCGACCTGGTGGGTTTGAGCAACCTGCCGCAGCAATGCGTACAGGGCGACGACATCGTCTCCGGCCAGCCGGTAGTGGATGCGTACGCCGTCCCTGCGGGTGGCGACCAGGCCGGCCTGCTTGAGGGTCTGCAGGTGGGCCGAGGCGGTGGTCAGATTCAGTCCCGCCGCCTTGGCGAGCGCGTCGACACTGCGCTCGCCCTGGGCGAGCAGCTCGAGCAGCTCCAGCCGCTGGCCGAGGTGCGCACGCTGCTCGGCCAGGGCGCGCAGATCGTCGACGTGCGTCCCGTCGCCGATTTCGCCGCTGGGCACATCCCCGGCGCAGTCTCCATCCCGCTCCGCGATCAGTTCGCCACCTGGCTGGGCTGGCTGCTGCCCGACGACACCCCGATCGTCTTCGTCGCCGCCCCAGGCCAGGACCTCGCCGAGATCACGTGGCAGGCCCTGAAGGTCGGATACGAGCGACTGGCCGGGCGCCTCGACGGCGGCATGGCCGCCTGGACCGCCGACGGCGGACAGCAGCAGACCATCGAGCTGCTCACCGCCGACCGCATCGCCGGTCGCCCGGTCCTCGACGTCCGGCAGCGGGCCGAACACACCGCGGGGCACATCGCGGACGCGGTCCATGTCGAACTCGGCGACCTCGCGGCACGTACCGATGAAGCACCTGATGGCGCCGTGGTCCACTGCGGTCACGGCGAGCGCGCCATGACCGCGGCGAGCCTGCTGCAGCGCGCCGGGCACCACGGCCTCTCCGTGCTCGACGGCGGCCCTGCCGACTGGGCGAAGGCCACGGGCCGCACCCTCCAGGAAAGCGTGTGACCACCCGGGCCACGATGCGTACCACCGACGGCATACGGCTCGGACTGCGCGCCAACCTCGCCCAGTTCAGCCTGCTCGTCGCCGTCAACGCCCTGGTCGGCGGAATGCTCGGCCAGGAACGCACCGTCCTGCCGCTGTTGGCCGACGACGTCTTCCACCTGTCCGCCTACACCTCCGCGCTGACCTACATCCTCGCCTTCGGCGCCACCAAGGCCGTCACCAACTTCTTCGCCGGCACCTGGTCCGACCGCTTCGGCCGCAAACCCGTACTGATCGCCGGATGGCTGATCGCGCTGCCCGTGCCCGTCATGCTGGCGTGGGGCCCGTCCTGGGGCTGGATCATCGCCGCCAACATCCTGCTCGGCATCAACCAGGGCCTGACGTGGTCCACCACCGTCATCATGAAGATCGACCTGGTCGGCCCGGAACGCCGCGGGCTGGCGATGGGCTTCAACGAGGCCGCCGGATACGGTGCCGTGGCCGTCACCGCCATGGCCACCGGCGCCATCGCCGAGCACGTCGGCCTGCGCCCCGAGCCGTTCCTGCTCGGCGCCGCCTACGTCGTCCTGGCCCTCGGTCTGTCTACCGTGGCGGTACGCGAGACCCGCGACCACGCCCGCTTCGAAGCCGCCCGGCACGGCGCGCCCACGGGCAGTGAGCCCCATGGGGAACTGACCACTGGCCAGATCGCACGCCTCACCAGCTTCCGTGACAGAGCGCTGTCCGCGGCCAGTCAGGCGGGCATGGTCAACAACCTCAACGACGCCCTCGCCTGGGGCATCTTCCCTCTGCTCTTCGCCGAACACGGCTTGCCCATCGCCCAGATCGGCGTCCTCGCTGCTCTCTACCCGGCCGTGTGGGGCGCCGGGCAGATGCTCACCGGCTGGTGGTCCGACCGCATGGGGCGCAAACACCTGATCACCGCGGGCATGTTGCTCCAGGCCGCCGCCATCGCCCTCGTCGCCGAAGGCTCCGCCTCCGCCGTCTGGGCCACAGCCCAGGTCCTTCTCGGCATCGGCACGGCCCTCGTCTACCCCGCCCTGCTCGCCGTTATCGGCGACGTCGCCCACCCCGCCTGGCGCGCCCGCGCCGTCGGCGTCTACCGGCTGTGGCGTGACGGCGGCTTCGCCGTCGGCGCCCTCCTCGCCGGAGCCCTCGCCGACGCCTACGGCCTGACCACCGCCATCTGGGCGATCGCCGCTCTCACCGCTGCCTCCGGTCTCCTCGTCGCGGTACGGATGTACGAAACCCATCCACGCACCTGACAGGCGACCGCCGCGCCAGGTCCAGCTGATGCGCTGCTCGAGCACGGCGCGCTCAGCGGGGTCGGCGGTCAGGTCAGTACCAAAAAACTGACGATACAGAGCCTGAATTCAGGAAACGGTGTCTCCCGGAGGGTGTCCGCGCGCGGAGGAGAGTCATGCGTCCTCGGGCGCGATGGGGGTGGATTCGATGATCGGGCAGATCACGCCCGGCTCGCCGCGTCCGGCGGCCTGGTCGGCGACGTGGCGTGCGTCCTGGAGGGTCTTCTTCAGGGCTTGGAGGTCGGCGATGCGCTGGTCGACCTGGGCGAGGTGTTCGTCGAGCAGGCCGATGACGAGGTCACAGGGCTGCTGGCCATGGCGTTGCAGGTCGAGGATGCGCTTGATCTCCTTCAGGCTCAGGCCGAGGGCCTGGGCCCGGCGGATGAAGCCGAGGACGGCCACGGCGTCGTCGGTGTAGGTGCGGTAGCCGGCGGCGGTGCGCTCGGGAGGAGCGATCAGGCCATTGGCCTCGTAGAGGCGGACGGCCTTGGGGCTGAGTCCGGTCTGGGCGGCAATGCGGCCGACGGTGAGCATGACGGGGCTCCGTTCGTGGGGCGTCTCTCCAGTGTCGGCTTGACCTTGCCCTAAGGGCAAGGTTCTACCGTGCGGGCATGAGGACGGATCAAGGGGACGGCCGACCGGTGATGACCGTGGAGCCGTTGAGTACCGCATGCGCGGCCGTGGTGGAGCGGGGAGAGGACGCCTGCTTCGGGGCCGGCCCGTTCAACAGTTACTTCTCTGCGACCGGAACCGACCACCAGCCGCCACACGTGCTGCGCCGCCCGTTCATCGGTGAACTGGGCCGGTGGCCCGCCGCCGGACAGGTCTTCGCCGTGGTCACACAGACGGGCCGGAAATGAATCGAGAGGGAACCACCACGATGTCGACGACGACCGGCACCGGCACGGACCGCCCCATAGAGCTGGCGATCACCGGGATGACCTGCGCCTCGTGCGTGGCGAGAGTCGAGCGGAAGCTGGACAAGCTGCCCGGGGTGAGCGCCACGGTGAACCTGGCGACCGCGACCGCGCACGTCACCCGCGAGGACCCGGCAGTCGAGGTGGCGGAGCTGATCGCCGCCGTCGAGGCCATCGGCTACGGCGCCGAGTTGGCCGGGACCGCCGCGCCGGAGACGGAGGAAGGCGAGGCCATCGATGCCGAGCAGGCGCATGTCGCCGGGCTGCGGCGCCGCCTGATCGTCTCGGCGCTGCTCGCACTGCCCGTGGTGGTCATATCGATGATTGCCGCGGTGCATTTCGCCGGGTGGGAATGGGTCGCGCTGGCGCTGGCCACGCCGGTGGTGGCGTGGGGCGCGTGGCCGTTCCACCGGGCGGCGGCGCTGAATCTGCGGCACGGCTCGGCGACCATGGACACCCTGGTCTCGCTGGGCGTACTGGCCGCGTATCTGTGGAGCGCGGGCGCCCTGGCCGTCGGTGGGAAGCACCTGTATCTGGAGGTCGCCGTCGTCCTGACGGCGTTCCTGCTGGCCGGGCGGTTCTTCGAGGCGCGGGCCAAGCGGCGGGCCGGGGAGGCGATCCGGGCGCTGATGGACCTGGGCGCCAAGGACGTCGCGGTGCTGCGTGACGGAGCCGAAGTTCGTATCCCTGTTGAGGAGTTGGTAGTCGGGGATGTGTTCGTCGTGCGGCCCGGGGAGAAGATCGCCACGGACGGGGAGGTCGTCGAGGGCGCCTCGGCGGTCGATGAGTCGCTGCTGACCGGGGAGAGCGTGCCGGTGGAGGTCGAGCCCGACTCGCCAGTCACCGGCGCCACTGTCAACAGCCACGGCCGCCTGGTCGTTCGTGCCACCCGGGTCGGGGCGGACACCAAGCTGGCGCAGATCGCCGCGCTGGTGGAGCGGGCGCAGACCGGCAAGGCCGAGGTGCAGCGCCTGGCGGACCGGATCTCGGCGGTGTTCGTCCCGGTCGTCATCGCCCTCGCCGTAGGCACGTTCGGTGTGTGGCTGCTGACCGGAGCCGCGGCGGCGACCGCGCTTACGGCGGCCATCGCCGTGGTGATCATTGCCTGCCCGTGCGCGCTCGGGCTGGCCACGCCGACCGCGCTGATGGTCGGCACCGGGCGTGGCGCGCAGCTCGGGCTCCTGATCCGCGGGCCGGAAGTCCTTGAGTCGACCCGGCGGATCGACACCGTCGTCCTGGACAAGACCGGCACGGTCACCGAGGGCAAGATGCGCCTGGTCGACGTCGTAACGGCCGACGGTGAGGACGCGGCCGAGGTGTTGCGACTGGCCGGTGCCTTGGAGAACGCCAGCGAGCACCCGATCGCCGTCGCCGTCACGACCACGGCGCGGGAGCGGCTGGGCGCGCTGCCTGGGGCGACCGGCTTCGCCAATACGCAGGGGCGGGGCGTGACCGGGCACGTCCAAGGCCGTACGGTCCGCGCAGGTCGGGCCCGTTGGCTGGAGGAGCAGGAAGGGCTGTCGCTGCCCGAGGAGCTTCGGCGCGCGCAGAAGGAGGCCGAAGCCGAAGGCCGTACGGTCGTCTTCGCCGCCTGGGACGCGCAGGTGCGCGGCGCGCTGGTGGTCGCCGACACCGTCAAGGCGACCAGCACCGAGGCGGTGGCCGACCTCAAGCGGCTCGGCCTCACGCCAGTCCTGCTCACCGGCGACAACACGGCCGCAGCCGGCGCGGTGGCGGCCGAGGTCGGCATCGACCAAGTGATCGCCGAAGTCCATCCAGAAGACAAAGTCGCCGAGGTCGAACGCCTCCAGCAGCAGGGCCGGGTGGTGGCGATGGTCGGCGACGGCGTCAACGACGCGGCCGCCCTCGCCCAGGCCGACCTGGGCCTGGCGATGGGCACCGGGACCGACGCGGCGATCGCCGCCTCCGATCTCACCCTCGTACGCGGGGACCTGCGGGCGGCGGCGGACGCGATCCGGCTGGCCCGGCGCACCCTCCGTACGATCAAGGCCAACCTGTTCTGGGCCTTCGCCTACAACGTCGCGGCGCTGCCGCTGGCCGCTCTCGGCATGCTCAACCCGATGATCGCCGGCGGCGCGATGGCGTTCTCCTCGGTCTTCGTGGTCTCCAACAGCCTGCGGCTCCGCCGCTTCCAGCCCTTGGACCGCTGACGGGCGCTATGGCCCGGTTCCTCCCTCCTTCGGTTTTGCAACACACCCGTCTGTGATCTGCTGGAGGAGTCGGGCCGACTTCTCACCCCGTCGTGGGCTGCGGTCGACATTGCCGGGCACCCGGTGGTGAGGCGCCTGGTGATCACGGCAGGACGGGCCCCTGGGAGGAGTGCCATGCTGCACGTCCGCATCGCCGCCCCAGCACCGACACAGCCCGGATTCCTCCTGCCGCGGCGTGATCTGGCCATGGCGTGGATCTTGATGGCTCTGCTCGCCGCGCTGGCATGGGTGCTCACCGTCGCCCAGTCCCGCGACATGGGCATGGAGCCGGGAACGATGGGTCTGGCGCTGCCGCTCTTCCTGCTGCTGTGGGTGACCATGATGGTGGCGATGATGTTCCCGTCGGTCGCACCGGTGGCCATTACCTGGGCGCGTGCGATCGGCCGTCAGTCGGCCGGTGCGGTCCGCGCCGCTCGGATCGCCGAGTTCGCCGGGGGTTACCTGCTCGCCTGGACGGTATTCGGTCTGCTCGCCTACGGAGTCCTGGCAGCGGCCGCGCGTCTGGTGGACGACGACCCCGAGGCAGGCCGCTGGCTGGGCGCGGCTGCGTTCCTGCTCGCGGGGCTGTACCAATTCGGGCCCCTGAAGCGCGTCTGTCTCCTGCACTGCCGCAATCCGATGTCGCACCTGATGCGGTACGCGCAATTCCGGCCGTGGGCCCGCGACCTGCGTGTGGGCGCGCACCACGGGCTCTACTGCGTGGGCTGCTGCTGGGGCCTGATGATCGTCCTCGTTCCACTCGGGGTGATGAATGTGGCAGCCATGGCCGGCCTGGCAGCGGTGATCTTCCTGGAGAAGCTGTGGCGGCGCGGCCCATGGCTCACCTGGGCGGTTGGTCTGGCCTTTCTCGCCCTGGGCGCCCTGGCCCCGTTCCACGACTGGCTGCTGCCAGGACTGCAGATGTCGGAGCCGTCGATGGACCCAACGATGGTCCGACCGCACTGAGCGTCCGCCGTACGTCAGTCGGGGCCGCTCCAGTCGAAGGGGAAGTGCTTGCTGGACTTGCCGCTGCGGCTCCAGCTGAAGCCGAAGGCGTCGGCTTCGTCCGTGGTGGCCCGGCCCCAGGTGGCGATCTGGCCGGGGCCGACCTCGGCACCTGGGGCGTTGTGAACCTGGACCCGCGCGCCTTCGGGAGTCGTGGGACCGGTGAGGGCCTCGGCGCGGGCGGTAACACGCCCGGGGATCTCGGCGCTCCAAGCCCCCAGTTCGTCGTCGATCTCGACGGTGATGGGAGCGACGTCCATGCCGCGCATCTCGGCGCCCAAGATTTCACTGAACTGCAGCGGCCAGCCGCCGGCCTCACCGCCGAAGATCGCTCCGAGCGCGGCGCGCTGCGGATCGTCGGCGCGTTCGTCGACGAAGACGGCGGCGTACGCGTCCGTGTGGGTTCCCTCCCATGGGTTGCCGGTGAAGGACCCGAGCATCAGGACATTCAGACCGTCGAGTGGGACATCCCCGTATCGGCCCTCGCGTATGTGCCAGGCGAGCACACCCTCGCAATCACCCTCGGTCGGAGGCTGAGCGAACGTGCAGGGGCACGGTATGGCGCACTTGCAGGTGTCGAACCAGTCCCCGACCACATGCCAGGGCGGGCTGCTGGTGGTCTGCTCGGTCATCTCGCTCCTCCTCTCCCACGACCGCCGAAGTCCATGAGAGTGGCGAGGCTGCCCCGACCGAGCCCGCCGGCCGGGATGGCGGAGCGGCCTCACCTCCAGCGTGCGCCTTGCCTTCGCGGAAGCGGAAGGCCGGGTGATGGAGAGCGGTCACCTCCCGCTCCCGGCCAGGCTCGGCCTGCCCCTCACTCGCCGGTCGATGCCAGGTCCGCCGCCTGGACCTGCCGAACGGGCCGGCGAGGGGTTGCTGTGAGCGGGGGATCGCGGCGACACCGGGCCGCCGTCATGCCTCCAGCATCAGTTGCAGCAGCTCGCGCAAAGACTCGCGCTGCTTCGTGCTGAGTCGGCCCAGCGGGGCGCCGGCGAAGGGCATGCGGGCGCGGAGGTCGGCGGTGACGGCGCGACCTGCCGCGGTGGCGGCGACGAGTTTGACGCGGCGGTCGCCGGGGTCGGGGTGGCGCTCGACCAGGCCACGGTGCTCCAGGCGGTCGATGATCGCGGTGACGTTGGAGGGCTCCGCGTGCAGGTGGTCGGCGATGCGGCGCATCGGGGCCGGGTCCTCGGTGGCGAGCAGTGCCTTGGCCTGGAGTGGAGTCAGCTCGTGGGCGGTGGCGGCGGCCTCGGACTCCTGTGCGTAGCGGCGGTTGATGGCCGCGAAGAGGGCGACGATCTCCCGGGTCAGCTCGTCCGATGGCTTGGGCATGAGATCAGTCTACCGATGTGCTTGACAACCTGAAATATCCCGGCCCATAGTTATAGGAGATAGTAGTTATGATTCGTAAGTAAAGGATTGCCGAAAGATGAGCATCAAGACCGTCCTGATCACCGGCACCTCCTCCGGCATCGGCCTCGCCACCGCCGTCGCCGCCGCACAGAGCGGCTGGCGCGTCGTCGCCACCATGCGCGATACCACCAAGGCGGGCGCGCTGCTGGCGGCGGCCGAGGCGGCCGGGGTGAGCGTTGAAGTCCGCGCGCTGGATGTGACCGACCCGGCCTCCGTCACAGCCTGCCTGGCCGGCCTCGACCGTCTGGACGCGCTGGTCAACAACGCCGGCGCCGGCCACCTCGGCACGCTCGAGCAGGAGAGTGTCGAGGACGTGCGCGCCGTCATGGAGGTCAACTTCTTCGGCGTCCTGCACGTCACCAAGGCGGCCTTGCCCATGCTGCGTGCGAGCAAGGGCCGCATGGTGACCGTGACCAGCGTCGGCGGCGTGGTCGGCCAGCCGTTCAACGAGGCGTACTGCGCGGCGAAGTTCGCCGTCGAGGGCTTCATGGAGTCGCTCGCCCCGGTCGCGGCGACGGTCGGCGTGGCGGTCAGCGTGGTCGAGCCGGGTGCGGTGGCCAGCGAGTTCGTCAGCAACGTGGGCGGCCGCGACACCGTGGTGGAGCAGGCCGGCCCGTATGCGCCCGCGCTGGCCGCCTACCTGGCCCGCACCCGCGACGCCTTCGCCGCCGCGCAGACGCCGCAGGGCGCGGCGGCACCGATCGTCGAGCTGCTGGAGGCCGAGCAGCCCGCCTTCCGGGTGCAGACCTCGGATACCGCGCGAGCGTTCACCGCCGTGAAGCTCACGGACGGCGACGGCTCGGCCGTGCAGGCCCTGACGAGCACGTGGATCGCCTAGCCTCGCCCAGCCTTCGTCTGGCCTGGGTGAACCTCCGGCAGTAACCGCCGGGTTACTTGCTCCCGGGTGTCCGAGCGAGGAGCCCGAAGCTGTACCGGTGCCGGAGGCGTCGACGCGCACCGGCGCGCCGGGCGTTGACGTTTGTCCATTCCCGGAACCGGTCTCCGACTCGCCTTGAGAGCCGCCCTCGACGGTGAACGCTTCACTCGCTGCGCTCAGGCTGCGGACCGTCCCGCTGCCGGAAGCTCGTAGTGGCTGGGGAACGGGAAGTAGGACTCCAGGAAGGCGTGGACTTCACCGGTGACGCGGTCCCGCTGGGCGGCCGGGGTGTTGACGTCGTTGAGGCAGAAGAAGTCGAAGCGGCGCGTGGCCAGCAGGCCGGCCATGCGGTCAGCTGCGTCGGGCTGGGCGACGTCGACGTAGCGCAGCTTGTACGTCCCGGGCACGGCGCGGCCGGTCAGGTAGGCGTGGTGGTGGTGCAGCGAAGCGCCCATGGCGATGTCGGTGGTGGCGCGGAAACGGGAGCAGCTGGTGCGCTCGACGTCCTCGGCGAACCGCTCCTCGATATCCCGCATGACGGATCGGATCTGCGGATGCGGGGTGTGCATGAACTTGTTGACGGTGAACCGGCCGTGCTCGTCCAGAAGGAGGCGGCGCATGTTCTTGCCCGCGGCGTTGGGTGCGGGCTCCTCCGGGTGCGGGGCGCCGAGCCCCAACTGGAAGGGAGAGGCTGGTGGAAGAACTCCCGGATCGCCCAGAGATTCCGCGGTTCGTGCAACAGCTTCGTGCCGGGGACCCGTGTGCTGATGGCTGACGGGTCGACCAAGGCCATCGAAGACGTCGACATCGGTGACAAGGTCGTGGCCACCGACCCCGAGACCGGCGAGACCAAGACCGAGACGGTCACCGCAGAGATCAAGGGCAAGGGCCTCAAGCACTTCGTCAAGGTCACCGTCGACATCGACGGGGACGAGGGCTCGAAGACGGCTGCGGTCACCGCGACCGACGGCCACCCCCTTCTGGGTCCCCGAGCTCGGAGAGTGGATCGACGCCACCGATCTGGAGTCGGGCGAGTGGCTCCGCACGAGCGCCGGCACCCACGTCCAGATCACCGCGATCAAGCGCTGGACTTCCCCGTCGGCCGCGGTCCACAACCTGACCGTCAGCGAGCTGCATACGTACTATGTGCTGGCGGGCGCCACGCCGGTCCTCGTCCATAACGCCAATGAGAAGTGCGAACTTCTCGAGATCGGACCGAATGCCCGTGAGGGGGTTGCCCTCGTTGATGGAGACATCGATGCCCCTGGTGTTCGCGAGTTGGTAAATGAAGCCGGAAAGGATTCCTGATCACCAGCCTCCAACGAAGCTAGTGAACAGGGGAACGCCGCAGACTGCCTATCCCCATTGCAAGGTATGTGCAAGAAAACAAGGCGGGGCAGTTAACTCTGTCAAACAGGAATGGGTGAAGTGATGGCTCAGCTGATCCGGTCCTTCATAGCGCCACTGGACCACGGCTGCCTGGTCCTGCGGAGTGTCAACGCGCGACATGATCACAGTAACTGGGATCCTGAGGTAAGCCCTGTCGACGTCGGGGATGAGTCCGTGATGTTTGCGGCGAGATTCATGGTCGAGGGCCCAGTCTGTGTGCAAGTCTGGAAAGGCGAGCCCGATTCCAGGCTGCCGCACACAATCCATGGTGGAAATCTCTCGCGATCTCGTGAAGTGCTAGTACTTCACGATCCAAATGAAGAAGTTCGTATGGAGTTCAGAGGGGAGGGGGCGGTAAGGATCGATGTAGACGATGTTGACTCGGCGGAAAGAGTGGACATTGTGCTGACGAACCCGACGCCCGAACCCTGATGCCGCTCTATGGGTAATTGTCGCTTCCTCGGGCGAAGATGCTGCCGGATCGTTTGACGACAACGCTGACAGCAATGTCAGCGGACGGGTAGAGCTGTGGCGGCGGCCCGTCGGTCGGAACTTCTGGCGGGCTGCCACGTCCTCGCGGCGGTGCGCTTGCGCGCTACGGCGGAGTGGAGTGCATCGGTCCAGCTCGCTCCGCGAATTGGTCGTTAATCCTGACGCCTTGTCGCGGGTCTTGGAGATCGTTAGCTGCCCCGGCCAACCGCGACGGGGGACCGGACAGCCGAGCCGAATGCCGTCCCGCGGCGGGTGGCACGGTTGCGACCGAACTGGGACGGGGGGTTTACCACTTCGGGCCGCTGCCGTTGGGTCCGTACAGGTCCAGCAGCCGCGTACGGGACGCCATCAGGCGCTGCGCGATGGCGTCGGCGACCTCGATGGCGAGTGCCATGCCGAGCACCGGGTCCTTCTCGCACAGGGCCCGCACCGCGGGCCCGTCGAACTCGTAGGCCCACACCTCGCTCTCCGCCTCCGCGCCCAGGTGCCAGTGGCGGGGCGGGAGGAGCCAGGACCAGCCGAGGAGTTCGCCCGCGCCGATCTCCTCCACCGTGGCCGCGCGCCGCCCCGGCACGCGGATGTCGAGGGCGACGCTTCCGGAGCGGATGACCCAGAAGCGGTCGGCCCGGCTGCCTTCCTCGATGATGCGGACACCGGCCGGGAACGAGACCTCCCGGGCGAGGTTCATGAGCGGATCCAGATGGTCCGCGGGCAGAGCGGCCAGCACCCCGCCTCTGGTGATCACGCCGGTCATCTCGCGCTCCCTTCCGGCGTACGTCTCACCCTTCTCGGCTCCGTACGAGCTGTCCACCGCCCGTACGTCTCCAGCGTCCCCCTCGCCTCCGCCTCCGCCGAGGGGCTGACCGGGCACCCTGCCGGGCCGACCGGCCCTGCCCGGCCGCCGCGGGGTGGGCCGGTCGGCCCCTGAGAGGGCCGTGTGCCCCATCGCCGCGGCGCGCCCGCAGCCCGAGGCTGATAGGGGAAGGGACAGAACCCGGAGGTGGCGCGTTGGCCGGACCCATCGCTGCAGGCGTGGACGGTTCTCTGGAGAGCCTGGCCGCGGCGGACTGGGCTGCCCAGGAAGCGCTGCTGCGCGGTACGTCCCTCCGGCTCGTGCAGGCATGGGAGTGGAAGGTCCACCCCGGAGCCGTCGTCCCGTCCGATGAGACCCAACGGGACTGGGCGGCTCGCCTCCTGCACGAGGCGGAAGAGCGCATCACCGGCCTGCACCCGGACCTGGCCGTCACGGCCGAACTGGTTCCCGGTACCCCCGTCGAGGCGCTTCTCTCCGCCGCCGCGCACGCCGAGTTGCTCGCGCTCGGCTCCCGCGGGCTCGGCGGCCTCATCGGCTTCCTGCTCGGTTCGACCGGTCTCGAGATCCTCGCCGGGGCCGAGCGGCCCGTGGTGCTGGTCCGCCCCGGCGAGCAGGGCGAGAGCGAACCGGAGCGTGCCCGAGGGGCGGGAGAGGCGGGCCGTGAGGTGGTGCTCGGGCTGGATGCGCTCCGCCCCTCCGATGAGGTGATCGAGTTCGCCTTCGAAGCCGCCGACCGCCGGCGGGTGCCGCTGCGAGCCTCGTACACCTGGGACGTCCCGCCCGTGCACCGGTACGCGGCGGGCCTTCCCGGCCCCACGATCGACCCTCGGCTCGAGGCGGAGCAGCGCAGCGTGCTGACCGAGGTGCTGAAACCGTGGCGGAGCAAATTCCCCGACGTCGAGGTCGGGGAAGAGGCGGTAACGGGGCGGGCGGGCCATCGCCTGGTGGAAGCGGCGGCCCGGTCCGGCCTTGTGGTCGTCGGCCGCCGGGTGCACGGCCCCGGCCGTCGCGGTACGCACCTCGGGCCCATCGCCCATGCGGTGATCCATCACGCCCGGTGCCCGGTGGCGGTGGTTCCGCACCCATGACCTCGACTCGACCGACAACGACGCATAGATACGTGATGAAGTGCGGTGATGGCCATGCTTGAGGACGGGCGGCAGGACAAGCACGCCGAGTTCGTGGGCCAGCGGATCATGGGCAAGCAGGCCGTCGTGGAACTCCGCGGGGAGCTCGACATCCTGGACACCCCGGGGGTCTCGGACTATCTGGACGTGCTGACGGAGGGTGCGGAACCGCGCCTCGTGCTGGACATGCGCAGGGTGAGCTTCATCGACGCCAGCGGTCTCTCGATGCTGGTACGAGTCCGGCGCCGGACCGCGGAGCGCGACGGGCGCCTCTCGCTCGTGATCGGTGATCCGTCCGTGCCGCGGGTGCTGCGGCTCGCACGGCTGTCCCGCTACTTCGACCTGCACGACACCGTCGAGGGCGCTCTCGCCAAGCTGTGAAGCCACGTGACGGGCGGGGCCTGCGAGGGTGAATCCTGCGATGGGTGAACCTTGCGACGGGTGGACCCTGCCACGGGCGAAGCCCTCCGACGGGCGCCATGGTCCGTCGGACGCGGGCTACTCGGGGCCGTCCCGCTCCTGGAACGCCCGCTCCTGGAACGCCCGCTCCTGGAACTCCCGGCGGTCCTGCGCCTGTGTGGCGATGACCGCCGCCTGGACGCGCCGCTCCACCCCCAGCTTGGCCAGCAGCCGTGAGACGTGGTTCTTGACTGTCTTCTCGGCGAGGTGGAGCCGCAGCCCGATCTCCCGGTTGGTGAGCCCTTCGCCGATCAGGCCGAGGATCTCCCGCTCGCGCTCGGTCAGTTGCGGCATCTCCGCCGGAGCGGGCTCCTCCTCATCCGCTCCGCGCAGCCGCGCCAGGACTTTCGCCGTGGCGCTCGGATCCAGCATCGACTTGCCGGAGGCGACTGTACGGACCGCGGTGATCAGGTCCGACCCCTGGATCTGCTTGAGCACATAGCCGGCGGCACCCGCCATGATCGCGTCGAGCAGCGCCTCCTCGTCGTCGAACGAGGTGAGCATCAGGCAGGCGAGCTCCGGCATCCGCGAGCGCAGCTCCCGGCACACGCTGACCCCGTCCCCGTCCGGCAGCCGCACGTCCAGGATCGCGACATCCGGGCGCAGGGCCTGGATGCGTACCAGCGCGTGCGCGACGGTGCCCGCCTCGCCGATCACCGTGATATCCGGCTCGTCGTCGAGCAGGTCGCGCACCCCGCGCCGTACGACCTCGTGGTCGTCGAGGAGGAAGACCTTCGTGCCCACGTGAACAGCGTGCGCCACCCCGTGCGGGATGGCCAGGCAGCGAAGGACAGGCCGGACCGACGCCGGCTTCGCGAGCCATGCTCCGACGCCGGCTTCGCGAGCCACGCTGCGATACGCCCGGCTTCGCGAGCCATGCTTCCGGCTCCGGCTCCGCAAGCCGTGCTCGGCCGTTGGCGGGAGAATGGAGAGTGGGGTTGCTTTGGCCCCGGTCCGAAGGGCGGTCGTCCACCCGGAGGGATCACTTTGGGCAGCGCGGGACGTTCCGGGGACGCGCACGGCGGGGCGGCGCACGGCCGGGAAGAGTACGGCCGGGAGCCGTTCGGCGGGGAGGAACGCGCGCGTGAGGACCGCGAGAAGCTGCCGCAGCTGAGGCTCGACGAGCTGCTGGACGAGGTGCAGACCCGGCTGGACGTGGTGCGGGGCACGCGCGACCGGATCCACCGGCTGATGGAGGCCGTGCTGTCGGTCGGCCGCGGGCTGGAGCTGGAGCAGGTGCTGCGCCGGATCACCGAGGCCGCGGCGGTGCTGGTCGACGCCGAGTACGCGGCGCTCGGGGTCATCGGCCCCGACGGGCGGAAGCTGTCGCAGTTCCTGACCGTCGGGGTGACCCAGGAGGAGATCAGGGCGATCGGGCCCTACCCGTCCGGGCACGGCATCCTGGGCGAGCTCATCCGTCACCCCGAGCCGCTGCGGCTGCCCCGGATCGCCGACCACCCCGCCTCGTACGGCTTCCCGCCCAACCACCCGCCGATGAGCAGCTTCCTCGGCGTCCCGATCCGCGTCCGCGACCAGGTCTTCGGCAACCTCTACCTGACCGAGAAGCGGGGCGATGCCGAGTTCGACGCCGAGGACGAGGCCGTTCTGTCGACGCTGGCCGTGGCGGCCGGTGTGGCGATCGACAACGCCCGGCTGTACGAGGAGGCCAAGCGCCGTGAGCGCTGGGTGCGCGCCAGCGGGAAGATCACCAGCAGTCTGCTGTCCGGGCGGCCGCGCGACGAGGTGATCGGCCTGGTCGCGGAGCAGGCGAAGGAGATCACCGGTGCCGCTCTCGCGGTGGTGGCCGTGCCGGTCAAGGACACCGGCACCATGGCGGTGGAGCTGGCGATCGGTGAGCATGCGGAGACCCACCGCGGTCTGGTGCTGTCGGTCGAGGGCACGCTCAGGGGCGAGGCGCTCTCCGCCGGCAAGCCGGTGACGAGCACCGATGTCCGCAATGACCCGCGGGTCACACAGGGGCCCGAGCGCTTCGCGGGGCTCGGTCCCGCCGTGGCGGTGCCGATCGGCACGGGCGATGAGATGCGCGGCGTCGTGATGCTGGTGCGCGTGGCCGGAGGGCCGGTGTTCACGGGGGAGGAGATCCAGCCGCTGCTCGGGTTCGCAGGGCAGGCCGCCGTGGCCATGGAGCTGGCCGACCGGCGCAGCGACGCCGAGCAGATCACGCTGCTCGAGGACCGTGACCGCATCGCCCGCGACCTCCACGACCTGGCCATTCAGCGGCTCTTCTCCACGGGCATGACACTGCAGAGCGCCGAGCGGATCATTCAGCACCCCGAGGCTTCGGAGCGGGTGCTGCGCGCGGTCGGCGACCTGGACGAGACCATCAAGATCATCCGCTCGACGATCTTCGGCCTGCGGTCCCGGGAGACGGGCTCGGGCCAGAACCTCCGGGCGCGTGCGGTGCGCACCGTGGGGGAGGCGGTTTCCGTCCTGGGGTTCGCGCCGAGCCTGCGGATGGAGGGCCTGCTGGACACCCAGGTGCCGAGGGAGATCGCCGACCACGCCGTCGCGGTGCTCTCGGAGGCGCTGACCAATGCGGCCAGGCACGCGCACGCCCGCCACGTGGATGTGGCCCTCGAGGCCGGTGCCTCGTACCTCACGATCACGGTCAGCGACGACGGCGCGGGCATCCCCGCCGACGCCCCGCGCAGCGGTCTGCGCAACCTCGCGGAGCGGGCCGAGCAGCTCGGCGGAAAGCTGGAGCTGTCCTCTCCGCCCGGCGGCGGCACGACTCTGGTCTGGCGCGTCCCCACGACGTAACCTTGATTACATGATTACGGCAGAGCAGAGAGACGCACTGCGTGGCTGGTTCGCCGGGCGGCTGCCGGACGGGCTCTTCCTCGAACTGCTGGATGTGACAGTCGACCGGGAAGAGATCACCGTCATCGGCCGGATCCCGGAGCCGGAGCTGCCCGCGGATGCGCCGGAAGCGGAGCGCGAGGCGGCGCTCGACGGGCGGATCGCGGAGTTCCGCGAGCGCACGCGCGACGACCGCATCGCCGTGGCCCGGGAGGCCGAGCGGCGCTACGGGCGCAAGGTGTCGTGGGGTGTGGAATGCGGTGGCCGCCGGGCCGTCTACACCAACGTCTCGGCACCGGTCATGACCCGGCTTCGCCAGCCGGAGCGCCAGGTGCTCGACACGCTGATCGCGGGCGGGGTCGCCCGCAGCCGCAGCGACGCCCTGTCCTGGTGCGTACGGCTGGTCCAGCGCAACGCGGACAGCTGGCTGAAGGATCTGCGCGACTCGCTCGAGCACGTTCATCAGGTCCGTGCGCAAGGGCCGGACGCGCAGGGGCCGGACAGAGAGGAGTGAGTTCCGGGGGCGGGCCGTAGGAGATGGCAGGGTAAGGGTTTTGCTTCGCGCTGCGTGGTCATCCACTGCGTGAGAGTGTCAGGAGGAGCCACGGCCGTCGTGCGTGAGGAGTAGTCCCGTGAAGATCACCGAGCCGGTGCTCGGCGCCCCCTGCTGGGCCGAGTTGGGGACCTCGGACCCCGAAGGCGCTGCCGCCTTCTACAGCCGTCTCTTCGGCTGGCGGGCCGAGACCGACCCCCGCCCCGAGGCCGGTGGCTACACCATGCTGCTGCTGGACGACGAACCCGTGGCCGGGCTCTCGCCGATCCAGCAGGAGGGGCAGCCGGTCGCCTGGACGATGTCCGTCGCCGTGGCGGACGCGGACGAGACGGCCGGGGACATCCGGAAGGCCGGCGGCTCGGTCCTGATGGATCCGGGGGACGTGTTCGATCTGGGGCGGTTCGCGGTGGCCGCCGATCCGGGCGGTGCGGTGTTCACGCTGTGGCAGGCCCGTACGTTCCGGGGGGCGGCGCGGCTGAACGAGCCGGGGACGCTGTGCTGGGTGGAGCTCGCCACGCGGGACACGGCCGCGGCCGAGGCGTTCTACTCGTCCGTCTTCGGCTGGAGCACCGAGGGCGAGGAGTACGTCCACTGGGGCGTGGGCGGGGAGAACTTCGGCGGCATGGTGAAGATGGACGAGCGCTACCCCGAGGGCCTGCCGCCGCACTGGACGCTCTACTTCGCGGTGCTGAACGTCGACGCGGCCGTCAACACGGCTGCGAAGCTCGGCGGGCGCGTGGGCTACCCGGCGATGGACATCCCGGGCACGGGGCGGGTGGCGGGGATCTTCGACCCGCAGGGCGGGGCGTTCGCGGTCTACACGCCGGAGCCGTGACGGCTGCGCCTGGGCGGGCGTGGGCGGTGCGCCGGGTGTGTGCGCGGTCGGGGCCGGGGCGGGGGTGGCCCTCTGGGGCTGCATGATTTACGGGCCGGCACGGTCGCGTGTCGTGTGCGGGCCGCCGGAAAGCCGGCCCACAAATCACGCTTTACGCCCCTGCCGGGACCACCCCCGCCCCGGCCCCTCACGCCGTCGGGCGTCCGCGGCCCTGTCGCCCGACCGCGTGAACAACCGCCAACGCCTCGGCGGCGCCCGGACCCGCGAAACTCAGTCCTTACAGCCGCGGTTCCGTAGCGCCCAGCCCGCGAGGACGGCAGCCGCTGCCACCCCGTACGCCCACGTTCCGACGGCATCGCTGTCCGGGACCGCCCGGTCCGCCACGTACTCGGCCGCCCCCGCCAGCGCGATGCCGAGCCACTCCCACCTGCCGTCGAGCGCGACGAGCGCCACGACCAGCAGCGCGTACCAGGAATAGCCGGGCGTCAGCAGCAGGAAGGCCGCGCCGGTCACCACCAGGGCGCCCTGCCAGGGGCGTTCGGGGTCTCCGCGGCGCAGCACGCCCAGGACGACGATCAGCAGGACGGCGGCGGCCGCGGCCTGCGCCCATGAGTCGGGGAGGACGAGCCGGAGGAGCGCGAAGCGGTTCTTGACGGACGGGTCCTCGTAGCCCTCCTCCTGTGCGTAGCCCGGGAGATAGCCGAGGACGGAGGAGCTGGAGGCCAGGACGTACGGGAGGTAGCCGAGCGCGAGGACGGCGGCCGCGGGCAGCAGGACGGCGGCTGCGGTCCGGAGCCGTTCCCGCACTGACGCCGGGCCTCTGCCGAGGACGCCGGACAGGGCGCCGGGGAGGACGACGACGGGCAGCAGCTTCACGGCCGTCGCCGCGCCGAGCAGCGCGCCGCCGACGGCCTCTGCTCTGTAGCGGGGAGTGGCTCGCGCTCCAAGACCGGCGACCCCGAGACCGGCGACCGCGAGGAAGGCGCCCAGGACATCGGCGTGCGCGTTGTTCACCGCCTCCAGGGGGACGGCCGGACACCACGCCCAGTACGCCGCGAGCTGCGGGCTCCGGCCGCGGCGCCGCAGGATGATCAACAGGGCGGCGGTCGTCCCGGTCGACAGCAGTGCGCCCCCTGCCTGGAGCGGCTTCAACCGGGCGTCCGCGGGCGAGACTTCGTGGACGAGGAGGAAGTAGCCCTCGGCCACCGGCGGGTAAATGGTGTGCGCGGTCGGGCGGTTGAGGCGTGTGCAGCGGATCTCGCCCTGGGAGGCCGGGATGCGGGCGCGGTCCGGGCCGCTGCACGCGTCGCCCGCCGGGAACAGCCAGCCGTCCCGCAGCCGCGCGAGCGCCGGGTCGGCGGGCGCGTGGTCGTACGGCGAGATGCCGGCGGCCTGCACCCGGCCGTCCCAGGCGTAGCGGTACGCGTCCGTGCTCGTGCGCGGCGGCGCGAGCAGGCCCGTGGCGGCGACGGCCACGCCCCCGGCCAGTACCAGCAGCGCCGCGCGCCGCGCGGGCACCTTCCATACGGCCCAGGCGGCCGCGGCGAACAGCGCCCAGGCCGCCGCGTACCACGCCGTCAGCTTCGCCGGGTCGCTGTGGAAGGTGTCGCTGCGGGCGGTCAGAGCCAGGACGGTGGTGAGGGCCGCGAGCAGGGTGGCGCTGAGCACGGTGCGGAGGGTGGTGGCGGGGTGGGGTGGGGCGGCGGTGGCAGGGGGCGGGACGGCGCTGGTGATCACGTGGTTCAGCGTCGCACCGGGACGGTGCCGGGTCGCTCGTCGCGGCTCCGATGTCCGCATTCCGTAAGGTGCCGGGCCGACCTGCAGGGCCCCGTCCCGGGTTCTGATGGAGGGCATGACCCTCCACGTCCGGCCCACCCATGGGCTCCGCCCGCTGCTGCGCCGTCCGCCGCTGCCGTCCTTCCGCGGGAAGCTGCACGACGCCCGTACGGCGACGGTCATCGGTCGCCTGCTTGCCGTCGCGGTCGCCGTGTGCTTTGCGACGGGCCTGATCAGCCACTATCTGCAGCAGCCGCCCGAGTGGCTGAAGGACGCGCTGCCGAGCCGCCCGGTGTGGGGCTACCGGGTCACCCAGGGCCTGCATGCCGCTGCCGGCACCGCCGCCGTCCCGCTGCTCCTCGCGAAGCTGTGGACGGTCTACCCGCGGCTCTTCGTATGGCCCGCGCTGCGGTCCGTACGGCATGCGCTGGAGCGCCTTTCGGTGGCGGTGCTCGTCGCGGCGGCGGTCTTCGAGCTCTTCAGCGGACTGCTGAATGTCGCGCAGTGGTATCCCTGGCCGTTCTCCTTCGTGCCGGTGCACTTCGCCGTGGGCTGGGTGCTGATCGGCGCGCTGTTGCTGCACGTGGCCGTCAAGGCGCCGGAGATCGCGGCCCATTGGCGCCGCCGCTCGGCCGGAACCCTCGCGCCGGCGGAGGCGGATGGGCTGGAGGTGGGTGGGCCGGAGGCGGATGCGCTGGAGGGGACGGACCGCCGTTCGCTGCTGGCGGCCGTGGGCGCGGCGGTCGGCGCGGTGACGGTCGTGACGGTGGGCCAGTCGTTCACCCCGCTCAGGCACCTGGACCTGCTCGCCCCGCGCCACCCGGACCACGCGCCGCAGGGCCTGCCGGTCAACCGTACGGCCGCGGCGGCGGGGATCGGCACGCGCGCGGTGGTGGACGGGCAGTGGCGGCTGAGGGTGGCGGGCCCGCTGCCGTACGAACTGACGCTGGAGCAGCTGAGGGCGATGCCGCAGCGGGAGGTGACGCTGCCCATCGCGTGCGTGGAGGGGTGGAGCAAGTCGGCGCGCTGGACGGGCGTACGCGTGCGGGATCTGCTGATGCGGGCGGGCGCGCCGCCGGGCGCGCGGATCCGCGTGACCTCGCTGGAGCGGCGCGGCGCGTACCGCGTGATGGAGATGGGCCGCGGCTACGCCCGCGACCCGCTCACCCTCCTCGCCCTCCGGCTGAACGGCGAGGAACTCTCCCTCGACCACGGCTACCCGGCCCGGATCATCGCGCCGAACCGGCCGGGCGTGCTGCAGACCAAGTGGGTCGCGCGGCTGGAGGTTCTGTGATGGGGGCGGTGCGGGCGACGCGGGCTTTGCGGTGGGTGGTGGGGGCGCTTGGGCTCGGCCTGATGGGGGCCGGGGGATGGTTCCTGTTCGCGAGCGGCCGGGTCAGGGATCCGGGGGATGTGGTCGTGTGGCTGGGCGGGGCGATCCTGCTCCACGACGCGGTGATCGCTCCGCTGGTGCTGGGTGTCTGGCTGCTGGTCGCGACGACCGGCAGGGCGCTGATGGCGAGGGGGAGGGGCGGGGCCGCCTCCGGCGGGGTGCGGGGCGGCCGGGTGCGGGGTGCCGTACGGGGCCCGCTCCGGGGCGCGCTGATCGTCGGCGGCTGCCTGACCCTGATCGCGCTCCCGCCGCTCCTCCGGCCGGGCCGCCCGTCGAACGCGACGGCGCTGCCGCTGGACTATCCGCGCAACTGGCTGATCGCGCTGGGTGTCACGGCCGCGTGCGGGCTGGCGGTGGCGGCACTCCGCCTGATACGCGGCCGCCGAGGGGGCGGTCCCTCGCACAAGCCCTGAGGTTGGCGGTCCGCCCGGCCAACTCACGGCTTTCCAGGTGTCTTGGGCTGCCCGACGAATCGAGACGCCTGCGGCGGACCTCTCCCCCAACCCGCGCCTCCCCGAAAACGGGGCTCCGCCCCAGACTCCAGAAGCCCGACCCCGGAGACCCGGAGGGCTCCGGCCCCCGGGTGGTGGATGGGGTCCCGTCAATGGGTGGTCGGGGGAGGCGGGCCAGGGGGGCGGGAGCCGCGAGGCTCGCTGGGGCGTTCCGCCCGGCGGTGGTTGAGGGACGGCCGGGCAGAGACGGAACCCTCGGCCCTCGGGCCTGTTTCGGGGAGGGCGGGGGGCGCGGGGGCCCGCCACGACACCGGCATCCGCTGGGCGGCTGTCGCCGCCGTTGAGGCCCGTGGTCGGCGGCGGTCGCGTTGTCGTACCCCGGTGCGAGACTCCACCCCATGCGGTGTGCCGTGGCCGGGACGGAGGACGGTGGCGCCCGGCTCGTGGGCCTCGACAGCGAGGGCCGGCCGGACGGGCCGGTCGTCGACGTGCCCGCCGACGGCCTCGGCGAGGCCGTCCGCGCGCGGCTGCCGGACGTCGAGCGGTGGGTGTGGCGGTCGACCGCCGCGATCCATCCGCAGCTGCTGGCCGCGGGCGTCCGCGTCGAGCGGTGCTACGACGTGGAGACCGCCGAGGCGCTGCTGACCGGCCACGAGGGCCACTGGGGCCGGCCGCGTTCGCTCGCCGCCGCCTGGGCCCGCCTGCACCGGCTGCCCGTACCCGACGACCTGCCCCCGCGGACAGCGGATTCCCAGCCCTCCCTCTTCGAGCCTGGCCCCGTACCGCTGCCGCCCGGCACCGACCCGCTGACCGCCCTGCTGGAGGTGTACGCCGACCAGCTGCGAAGACACCGGGCGGCCGAGCACCCGGACCGGATGCGGCTGCTCACCGCGGCCGAGTCGGCGGGCATGCTCGTCGCCGCCGAGATGAACCGCGCCGGCGTCCCCTGGCGGGCGGATGTGCACCGCGAGCTGCTCGCCGAGCTGCTCGGCGAGCGCTACCCGGGCGTCCAGGAGCCGCAGCGGCTGGCCGAGCTGGCCGACGAGGTGTCACGGGCCTTCGGTGGCGTACGCGTACGGCCCGACCTGCCCGCCGACATCATCCGCGCCTTCGCCCGCGAGGGCATCAAGCTCACCTCGACCCGGGCCTGGGAGCTGAAGGCGGTCGACCACCCCGCGGTGCCGCACCTGCTCGCGTACAAGAAGCTCTACCGCGTGCACACCGCGCACGGCTGGGCGTGGCTCCAGGCCTGGGTGCGGGAGGGCCGGTTCCGGCCGGAGTACGTGCCGGGCGGCACCGTCTCGGGCCGCTGGACCACCAACGGCGGCGGGGCGCTCCAGATCCCCAAGGTGGTGCGCCGGGCCGTCGTCGCCGACCCCGGCCGGCGGCTCGTCGTCGCCGACGCCGACCAGATGGAGCCGCGCGTGCTGGCCGCGGTCTCCCGTGACCCGGGTCTTATGGAGGTGGCGGGCCACCGCGGCGACCTGTACGCCGCGCTGTCCGACCGTGCCTTCGCGGGCAACCGGGACCAGGCGAAGCTCGCCCTGCTCAGCGCGGTGTACGGGCAGACGTCCGGGGACGCCCTGAAGTTCCTCGCCGATCTGCGACGCCGCTTCCCGGCCGCCGTGGCGTACGTGGACGACGCCGCCCGCGCGGGCGAGGAGGGCCGCCTCGTCAGGACCTGGCTCGGCCGGACCTGCCCGCCCGCGGCCGCTGCCGAGGACGGCGACCCGGAGGAGGCGGGCGAGGCATGGCCGCCGCAGGAGGAGAGCGCGGCTTCCGCAGCCGGGCAGGCGGGGCAGGCCGGCCACGCGTACGGGCCGCAGACGTACGGGTACGCCTCGCGGGACGCGCGCGCCCGCGGCCGCTTCACCCGTAACTTCGTGGTCCAGGGCAGCGCCGCCGACTGGGCCCTGCTGATGCTGGCGGCCCTGCGCCAGTCGCTGAGCGGCATGAACGCCGAGCTGGTGTTCTTCCAGCACGACGAGGTGATCGTGCACTGCCCTGAGGAGGAGGCCGAGGCGGTCACGGAGGCGGTGCGCGCCGCGGGCGAACGCGCGGGCCGCGTCGCCTTCGGCGACACCCCGGTCCGTTTCCCCTTCACCACGGCGGTGGTGCGGTGCTACGCGGACGCGAAATAGCCGGCCGGTTGTGGGCATCGGTTCCGCGGGGCGGAACGGGTGGGCACAACCGGCCACCGGGCTGCATCCGGCAAGGATGCGCCAGCCTCCGCCGGGGGCGGTCCCGTTTCGTACGCGACTGCGAGCCGGTGGCCGGTTGTGCCCACCCTCCCTCATAGCCTGAACGGCATGGGGCCACCCCCATCGCCCGCGGGGAACGACTGCCCACAACCCGGCGAGGTGTAATGGGCACATGTTGCTGGCTGACATCGCGCGGACCTCGCGGGAGGTCGCCGCCACCCCCGCCCGTACGGAGAAGGTCGCCCTGCTGGCCGAGCTGTTCCGCAAGGCGGAGCCCGCCGAGGCGCCGATCGTGATCACGTATCTCGCGGGCAGACTGCCCCAGCGCAAGATCGGCGTGGGCTGGAGCGCCCTGCGCGACCCCGTGGCGCCCGCCGCCGAGCCGAGCCTGTCCGTCCTCCACGTCCATCACGCGCTGGACCGGATCGCCGCCGTGTCCGGCAAGGGCTCGCAGGCCGAACGCAAGCGGCTGCTGCAGCAGCTGCTGTCCGCCGCGACCGGCGACGAGCAGCGCTTCCTGTTCGGGCTGATCAGCGGCGAGCTGCGGCAGGGCGCGCTGGATGCGTTCGCCGTCGAGGGCCTGTCGGCCGCGGTCGGGGCGGCCCCCGGCGACGTACGGCGCGCGGTCATGCTCGGCGGCTCGCTCGGCGCGGTCGCCGAGGCGCTGCTCGCGCGCGGACCCGCCGCGCTCGCCGACTTCCGGCTCGAAGTGGGCCGCCCCGTCCTCCCGATGCTCGCGCAGACCGCCAAGGACGTGGACGAGGCGCTCGACAGGCTCGGCCCCTGCGCGATCGAGGAGAAGCTCGACGGCATCCGGATGCAGGTGCACCGGGACGGCGAGAACGTACGGGTCTTCACCCGCACGCTGGACGAGATCACCGACCGGCTCCCCGAAGTCGTATCTGCGGCACGGAGGTTGGCGGCCGAGCGGGCGGTCCTGGACGGGGAGGTCATCGCGCTGGGCGAGGACGGGCGGCCGCGGCCGTTCCAGGAGACGGCGGGGCGGGTCGGCTCCCGTCTCGACGTCACGAGCGCGCAGGCGTCGCTGCCGCTCTCTCCCGTCTTCTTCGACCTGCTGTCGGTCGACGGCCGCGACCTGCTGGCGCTGCCCGCAGCCGAGCGGCACGCGGAGCTGGCCCGCGTCGTACCGGAGCCGCTGCGCGTACGCCGCCTGGCCGTCGAGGATCCGCGGGACGACGAGAGCCGGGCCGGGGCGCGGGCGTTCGCTCACGAGGTGCTGGCCCGCGGCCACGAGGGTGTCGTGGTCAAGGCGCTGGACTCCGCGTACAGCGCGGGGCGGCGCGGTGCTTCCTGGCTGAAGGTGAAGCCCGTGCACACCCTCGACCTGGTGGTGCTGGCCGCCGAGTGGGGGCACGGGCGGCGCACCGGCAAGCTGTCGAATCTCCACCTGGGCGCGCGCCGCCCCGACGGCTCGTTCGCCATGCTCGGCAAGACCTTCAAGGGGCTGACGGACGTCATGCTGGCCTGGCAGACCGAGCGGCTGCGGGAGCTCGCGGTCGGCGACGACGGGTGGGTGGTGACCGTACGGCCCGAGCTGGTGGTGGAGATCGCCTTCGACGGGGTGCAGCGGTCCACCCGCTACCCGGAGGGCGTGACGCTGCGCTTCGCGCGCGTGCTGCGTTACCGCGAGGACAAGACGGCGGCGGAGGCGGACACGGTCGAGACGGTCCTGGCCTTCCGGGACCGGTAGAGCCGGGCGGCGTGGTCCGGGTCTTGTGGTCCCGGGCGCGTAGCCCGGGGCTACCGCCCGGGGCGGGCCCCGGGGTTCGGGCCTCCTGGGCAGAGTGGCACGGCTCAAGATGGGCACACGTACCGCAGGACTTCGTCGGAAGCCCCTTGCAGCGAAGCCGTGGGAGGACCCCATGGAGATCTCCGGCATCATCAGCGCCATCATCATCGGCATCATCATCGGGGTGCTCGGCCGGCTCGTCCTGCCGGGCCGACAGCGGATCGGCGTCCTGCTGACGGTTCTCGTCGGCATCGTCGCCGCGCTCCTGGGAACGGCCCTCGCCTACGGGCTCGACGTCGCCGACACGGCAGGCGTGGACTGGCTCGAACTGCTCATCCAGGTCGGCCTGGCGGCCGCCGGAGTGGCCGCCCTCGACCGTTCGAGAGCACGCCGCTGACGGCTGGGCCGGGGCCGTGTCCGGGGACCCACCGGCCAGGGACACGGCCCAAGGCCCAGGACCTTACGGACCCGTGACGGCGCGGCGCGTACCCGTACGACCCGCGCCGCCGCGGCCGTAGCGTCGCCGGCATGCGCGTACTCGTCACAGGAGGGGCGGGCTTCATCGGCTCGCACATCGTCACCGCCGTGGCCGGTCTCGGCCACGAGCCGGTCGTCCTCGACGCCCTGCTCCCGTCGGCGCACCCACGCGGCCGCTCCGGAACGCCGCCCGCCCCTGAAGGCGCCGAGTGGTTCCACGGCGACGTACGGGACCGGGTGCTGCTCGACCGGGCGCTGCGGGGCGTGGACGCGGTGTGCCACCAGGCCGCGATGGTCGGCCTCGGCAAGGACTTCGCGGACGCGCCGGACTACGTCGCCTGCAACGACCTCGGCACGGCCGTGCTGCTCGCCGCGATGGCCGCGAGCGGGGTACGGGAGCTGATGCTGGCCGGGTCGATGGTGGTGTACGGGGAGGGGCGCTACGACTGCCCGCGCCACGGCACGCTCCGGCCGGGCCCGCGCGCCGCGGACGACCTGAAGGCGGGCCGCTTCGAGCCCACGTGCCCGGCCTGCGGGGAGCCGCTGCTGCCCGGCCTCGTCACCGAGGACGCCCCGGCCGACCCGCGCAACGTCTACGCGACCACCAAACTCGCCCAGGAGCACCTGGCCGCGGCCTGGGCCCGGGCGACCGGCGGGCACGCGGTATCGCTGCGCTACCACAACGTCTACGGGCCCGGCATGCCGCGCGACACCCCGTACGCGGGCGTGGCCTCCTTCTTCCGCTCGGCGCTGGAACGCGGCGAGGCGCCGCGGGTGTTCGAGGACGGCGGACAGCGGCGGGACTTCGTGCACGTACGGGATGTGGCGGCGGCCAACGCCACGGCGCTGGCGGCCCTCCCGGGGCAGGCCGCTGGGTCCTTTCGCGCCTACAACACCGGCAGCGGAGAGCCGCACACGGTCGGCGAGATGGCGACGGTGCTTTCCGCGGCCCACGGCGGCCGGCCGCCGGTCGTCACCGGCGAGTACCGTCTCGGCGACGTCCGCCACATCACGGCGTCCTCGCACCGCCTGACGACGGAACTGGGCTGGCGCCCGCGGATCGGATTCGCGGAGGGAATGACGGAGTTCGCCCGCGCCCCTCTCCGGGCAGCGGCCTAGCGGCCGGTTGTGGGCAGTCGTTCCGCAAGGCGGAACGGGTGGGCACAACCGGGCCACCGGCCCGCAGTCGCGTACGAGACGGGGCCGCCCGGCGGGGGATGGCGCATCGTGGCCGGGTGCGGCCCGGTTGGTCGGGGTGTGCCCACCCTCCCCCATAGCCTGAACGGCATGGGGGTACCCCCATCGCCCCGCGGAACGACTGCCCACAACCGGGCCGGCCGGGCGGTATCTACCGCCCGGCCGCCGGCAAGGTCACTTCGAAGCAGCAGCCGCCCTCCACGTTGCGGACGCCCGCCCGGCCCGCGTGGGCCTCGACGATGCCGCGGACGATCGCCAGCCCCAGGCCCGCCCCCGCCGGTGGGGGTCCCCCCAGCGGTAGTCCCCCTGGGCCCAGCGGCCCGGGAGGTGCCCCCAGGGGGAGCGTCGGCGTGCGGGCGTGGTTGCCGCGCCAGCCCGTGTCGAACACGCGCGGCAGGTCCTCCTCCGGAATGCCCCCGCAGCCGTCCGTGACCGACAGGACCACCGTGTCGTCGGCCTGGCGCTGCGCGGCCACCGCGACCGTGCCGTCGGCCGGGGTGCGGCGGATGGCGTTGACGAGCAGGTTGCCCAGCACCCGCGTCATCTCCTTGCCGTCCACCTCCACCGGCACCGCCTCCACGCGGTCCCCCACCAGCCGTACGCCCAGCTCGCGCGCCAGCGGGTCGGCGCCCGCGAGCGCGTCGCCCACCAGGTCGTAGACCGACATCCGGCTCGGCGACAGGCACAGCGCGCCCGCGTGGATGCGGGACAGCTCGAAGAGGTCGCCGACCATCGAGTTCAGGCGCTCGACCTCGGTGCGGATCTGGCGGTGGTAGCGCTCGGGGTCCTCCACCATGCCGTCCTCCAGGGCCTCGGACATGGCGCGCAGGCCGGCGAGCGGGGTGCGCAGGTCGTGCGAGATCCAGGCGACCAGCTCGCGGCGCGAGGCGTCGAGCGCGCGCTCGCGCTCCCGCGACTCGGCGAGCCTGGCGCTGGTGGCGGCCAGTTCGCGGCCCAGCTCGGCGAGTTCGGCCGTGGCCTCGCCGTCGGGGGCCGCGAAGCTGCCGCCGTCGCCGAAGGAACGGGCCGCCCGGGTCAGCTCGTTGCTGCGCGCGACCACCCAGCGGCCGAGGAGCAGCGCGGTCGCGAGGGAGACGACCGCGGCCATCGCCACGACCGTCGTGACCACGGTCAGGTCGTGCGGCGACAGGAACATCGCCCAGGCGACGGCCAGGGTTCCGGCCAGCATCGCCGTCACCGCGACCGCCGCGACGACCGTCAGGGAGACGGCCACCGAGCGGTGGCGCAGCAGGCGTACGGCGAGCGCGCCCAGCAGCCCGGCTCCGGCGGCGCCGAGGAAGGCGTAGAGGGCGATGAGCAGCAGATCGTGCATGGTGGTCCCCAGTCCCTCAATCCTCAGTCCCCGGTCCCTGATCCGCTGAGTCCCCCGGCAGGTCGAAGCGGTAGCCGACGCCCCACACGGTCGTGATCAGCTTCGGCGCGGCCGGGTCGTCCTCGATCTTTCCGCGCAGCCGCCGCACGTGGACGGTGACGGTCGACAGATCGCCGAACTCCCAGCCCCACACCTCCCGCATCAGCTCCTCGCGGCCGCACGCCCGGCCGGGGTGGCGGAGGAGGTAGGTGAGGAGGTCGAACTCGCGGAGGGTGAGGGCGAGTTCCCGGCCGTCCTTGGTGGCGCGGCGGGCGGCCGGGTCGAGTTCGAGACCTGCGGCACCGATCCGCTGCGCCGCACCGGCCCCTCCGGCACCTCGGCCGCCTACGCTCCCGCTCCCGGCCCCGGCCCCCCGTACGGCGTCGCTCACGGCGGCACGCGACCTGCGCAGCACGGACTCGACGCGCAGCACCAGCTCGCGCGGGCTGAACGGCTTGGTGACGTAGTCGTCGGCCCCGATCTCCAGGCCCAGGATCCGGTCGTCCTCGTCGCCCCGCGCGGTGAGCATGATGACCGGCACCGGCCCCTTCTCGCGCAGCACCCGGCACACTTCGAGGCCGTCCATGCCGGGCAGCATCAGGTCGAGCACCACCAGATCGGGCCACCGGGTGTCGGCGCTGGCCAGGGCCGCGGGCCCGTCGGCTGCGCGGTCGACGGCGTAGCCCGCGCGGTCGAGGTAGCCCGCGACGATCTCGGCGACGGTCGGGTCGTCGTCCACGACGAGTACGCGGCCGGGCGGCGGCGCGGACGGCGTGGACGTCGTGGACGGTGGCGGTGCCGGATTCTGCATGCTCCCAGCGTGGCACCCGGCGCGGCGTCCGCAGCGGCCCGGGCGACCGCAGCCGCCCGACGTCCGCGTTTCGTAAGGATCCAAGGTCCGAAATGTCCATGCCGGATTCGTACGGTGATGAGGGTGACCAACTCGACTGCAGCCGACGTCGACGTCGTGCTCCCCTGTCTGGACGAAGCCGCTGCCCTCCCGTGGGTGCTGGAGCGCATCCCTGAGGGCTGGCGGGCCGTCGTGGTCGACAACGGCTCGACCGACGGCTCCGCCGAGATCGCGCGTGAGCTGGGCGCCACGGTGGTGCACGAGCCGCGGCGCGGCTTCGGATCCGCGTGCAACGCCGGGCTCCTGGCCTCCGACGCCGGGATCGTCTGCTTCTGCGACTGCGACGCCTCGCTGGACCCCGGGCTGCTGCCCGGTCTCGTACGGCGCGTGGAGGAGGGGTCCGCGGACCTGGTGCTGGGCCGCAGACGGCCGCAGTCCTGGGACGCGTGGCCGCTGCACGCGCGCGTGGGCAACCTGGCCCTCGCACGGATGCTCCGGCGCCGTACGGGTGTGACGCTCCGCGACCTCGGCCCGATGCGCGCCGCCCGGCGCGATGCCCTGCTCGACCTCGACCTGACGGACCGGCGCAGCGGCTACCCGCTCCAGATGGTCGTACGGGCGGCGGACGCGGGCTGGCACATCGAGGAGCGGGACGTGCCGTACCTGCCACGCACCGGGACCTCGAAGGTCACCGGCACCTGGCGCGGCACATGGCACGCCGTCCACGACATGCGCGCCGCCCTCCACCAGCCACCACCCTCCCCAGCCCCCCGCGAACGGACGGCCACCGAATGACCGGCGACGAACCCGCCCCCCGCGCAAAGAGCCGTGTGCCGGACGCGGCCCCGCGGACTGCCCGTGGGGTCGCCGGGTGTGGCGGGGGTACCACGCTCCTTGTCATCGCCAAGGAACCGGTGCCCGGCCGGGTGAAGACGCGGCTCACGCCCGCGTACACCCCGGAGGAGGCCGCGGAGCTCGCTGCCGCCGCGCTCGCCGACACGCTCGACGCCGTGCTCGCCGCGCCCGCGCGGCGGCGCGTGCTCGTGCTCGAGGGGGGCACCGGCCCGTGGCTGCCGCCGGGTATCGAAGTGGTGCCGCAGGGCCGCGGCGGTCTCGACGAGCGGCTCGCGGCGGCATTCGGCGGCTGCGAAGGACCGGCGCTGCTCATCGGGATGGACACCCCGCAGGTCACGCCCGCGCTGCTCGCCCCGGCGCTGGGCGAGCACGCCTGGCGGAGCTGCGACGCCTGGTTCGGACCGGCCGCGGACGGCGGCTTCTGGGCCCTGGGCCTGGCGGCTCCCGACCCCGAACTGCTGCGCGGCATACCGATGTCGGCCGCCGACACCGGCGCCGTACAGCGGCAGCGGCTCACCGGCGCCGGGCTGCTCGTGCGGGATCTGCCGCTGCTGCGCGACGTCGACACGCCCGCCGACGCCGCAGCGGTGGCGGCCGCGGCGCCGGTCAGCCGGTTCGCTGCGGAGGTCGCCCGCATGGCCGGGGCGGGGACGCGGTGACCCCGTACGCGTCCAGGGCGTCGGAAGTGCCGGAAGCGCCCGAAGCCTCGGAGGCGTCGAAGGCGGCGAAGGCCTCGACGACCGCCGCAACCGCCGCAGCATCCGCCGTGACCGCGGCGACCGCCGCGACCGCCGCGGCGGCATCCGCGCCCGCGACCCCCTGGCGCGCCGACCCGTACGCCGCCGCCCTCCGCACCGGCCGCGGCCCGCTCTTCCTCTGCCGCGCCGACGGCTGGCTGCTCCCCCTCGAGGTCGAGCGCTGGTGCGCCGGCGCCGACACCTCCGACATGACCGTGCTGCGCCGCTGCGAAGGGACCGTGCTCGACATCGGCTGCGGCCCCGGCAGGCTGGTCGCGGCCCTGGTGGCGATGGGCCGGCCGACCCTGGGGATCGATGTCAGCCCGGCGGCTGTCGCCCGTACGGTCCGCGAGGGCGGCTCCGCGCTGCGCCGCTCGGTGTTCGACCCGCTGCCGGGGGAGGGCCGCTGGGGTACGGCGCTGCTGATCGACGGCAACATCGGCATCGGCGGCGACCCGCGCGCCCTGCTCGAACGCGTCGCGGGGATCGTCGCCCCGGGCGGCCTGGCCCTGGTCGAGGCGGCCCCGGCGGACGTCGACGAGCGGGTCCGCGTCCGCATAGACGACGGCCGCGCCGCCCGTCCGGCGGCAGGCCCGTGTACGCATAGGGGTGCTGGCCACGGACCGGATGCCCGTACGGGTCCTGGCCCGCGCCGCGACACGGACTTCCCCTGGGCCAGGGTGGGCATGACCGCCCTCCTCCGCGAAGCCGCGGCCGCGGGCTGGACCCCGGTCGAGGAGTGGACCCACACGGACCGCCACTTCGCGGCCCTCAGGCGGGACCGGCGGGACTGGCGCGACTGACGGCCCCCCGGCCGCCCCCGTTCTCGCCCCCCGCTCAAGCCCCTGCTCACACCCTGCCGCTCAAGCCCCCTGGCCAACCCCCCGGCTCACACCGTCCGCACAGACATCCCGCGCCCCCGCCCCGTGCAAGCGGCCAGGTGCGCCAGCTCCGACTCCAGCGCGTCCCTCGGGACCTCCGGGCTCTCCTCGAAGAGCTGGACGTCCACCGTGCCCTCGTCCGTGAGGTCCCACACCCCCGCCACCAGCCCCCGGTGCACCACAACCGGGGCGATCCAGCCCGCCGTGTGGCTGACGGCCTTGCGGCTCCCGGCCGGGATGACGCGCGCGTCGGACGTTCCGGGCCCGAGGACGTACTGATCGAAGGCGGCCAGCAGGCGTACCTCCTTCGACGGCCGGACGCGGGCCACGGCCTCCGCGTCCTCCGCCAGGACGTACGCGGGCTCGCCCTCGCCCTCGACCTCCGCCAGACGGCCGCCGAGCGAGGCGAAGCGGGCCCGGAGGTCGGCCCTTCGCGTCATCCCGCGGATCAGCCAGGCGTCGAACGCCTCGGCAGTCGCCGGGCCGTGGGCCCGCAGGTAGGCGGGGATGGCGACCTGGGCCGCGGCCTCGGGCTCCGGGACGCCCTTCCAGCCGGGCACGTACGAGCGCGGCGAGACGAAGGTCGTACGGCCGCCCTCGCCCGGGCCGTGACACAGGCGACCGGTCCACGCCAGCGGCTTCAGGACCGTCCCCCACCCCGAGGTCAGCTGTCCCGGAGCTCGCCGAAGCCGGGACGCCCGATGAGCGCCTCGGCCAGCTCCGCCCGGCTCAGCGAACGCCCGCCGTCCAGCAGCTCTTCGACGGCGTCGCCGAGCGCCTCCATCTGGGGCGGCGACACCCCGAAGTTGCGCTGCCAGACGGGCTTCTCCCACGTGCGGGCGGCGGCGAGCAGCGACCACGCATCGCCCAGGTCCTGACGACCGTACGGGCCGCCAGGGCCTTGCCCACCGCGCCCGCCTTCGGCCTGCGCTGCCGGGTGGCGACGGCCAGCCCGGCCGACGAGGCGACCTGTGCCTGGATCCCGGCGAGCCGCTCGACGAGCTGCTCGACGGTCGAGGCCGTACGCGGCGCGAGGCTCTGCTGCCGCAGCCGCCACGCCAGCACCTGGTCCTGGGTCACGTTGAGCACGTATCTCCCCGTTCGCCGCCGGTACGCGCGCACGCTCGCGCGTACCGAAGCAGTCTCCCTCCTGGCGGAGAGGCTATGGCAAGGTTGCCGGGGAACATATGAAAAGTCTGGATGATCCGGATCGAGCCGAATCGAGTCGGGCCGAATCGAGCCGAGCCGAGTCGAACGAGAGCCGAGTCGAACGAGGAGTGGAGCGAGCAATGCGGGTGGCGCTGGCACAGACGGACTGCGTGCTGGGCGATGTCGACGCGAATCTCGACGTCGCCCGCGAGCAGATCGAACAGGCCGCCGCCCAGGGCGCCGACCTCGTCGTCTTCCCCGAGCTGAGCCTCAACGGCTACCACCTGGGCGCCCTGAGGCGCGATACGTCCGTCGAGGCGCGCGACCCCCGGCTGCTGGCGCTGAGCGAGCTCGGCGCGGACGTGGTCCTCGGCATCCACGAGTACACCAGCCTGCGTGCGTACAACACGGCCGCCTACTACTCGAACGGCGGGCTGGTGCACGCCCACCGCAAGCTCTTCCTGCCCACCTATCTCGCCTGGGAGGAGCGCAAGCACGTCAGCCCGGGGCAGTCGATGCGCGCGTTCGAGGTGCCGGGCGGGCACGGCCGGGCGGCCATGCTGGTGTGCAACGACGCCTGGCAGCCCGTCGTACCGTGGCTGGCGGTGCAGGACGGGGCGGAGCTCATCGTCGTACCGACCAACAGTGCAGCGAGCCTGGACCCGGAGGCCATGGACACCGGGCTGTACTGGGAGACCCTGATCTCCTACACCGCCAAGATGCTTCAGTGCTGGGTCGTCTTCGTCAACCGGGTCGGGAACGAGAACGGCGCGTCCTTCTGGGGCGGTTCGCGGGTGGTCGACCCGCGCGGCGCGGTCGTCGCCCAGGCCCCGAAGTGGGAGCCGGGCGTCGTCACGGTCGACATCGACCTGCACGAGGCGCGGCGCCAGCGGCGGGCCGTGCCGCTGGTCGCCGAGGCCCGGCTCGGGCTGATCGACCGGGAGGTGCGCCGCCTGATCGACGAGGGCGGCGACCACTGAGGCGCCAACCATTGAGGCGGCGACCACTGAGGCGCCAACCATTGAGGCGGCGACCACTGAGGCGCCAACCATTGAGGCGGCGACCATTGAGGCGCCAACCGCTGAGGCAGCCACTGAGCGCTGCGGCCGCTGAGGGGCGGCGGGCACCGAGAGCGGCGGTCGCCGAGCGCGACGGCGCTGAGGGGTGAGGCCAGTATGTGGCTGCGCGTGCTGAGGGGAACCGTACGTTCCGGGCTGACGGTCGAGCGGGCACGGCTCGAGCCGCTCGTCGCGCTGCGCGGGGCGGCCGGGGTGGCGCTGGTCATCGGCCTCGCCCTGTGGCTGGTCGCGCCCGACTTCGCCGCGTCCTCCGCCTTCGGCGCGTTCGCCGCCGGGGTCGCCACCTTCCAGCGCACCTGGCGCCCGCGCGCATGGCTGGCCCTCGCCGCCGGCGCCGGACTCGCGGTCAGCACCTTCGTCGGCTTTCTCGCCGCCGACGGCCACTGGGGGCTGTTCGTCGTGCTGCTCGCGGTGTGGGCATTCCTCGCAGGACTCGCCTGGGCCATCGGGCCCACCTCGGGGATCGTCGCATCGCTGACGGTCGGCATCATGCTGGTGACCGTCATCATCCCGGCCACCGTGCCGGGCGCGCTCGGGCACGCCGCCGTGATCGCCTTCGGCGCGCTCGTACAGGCCGCGCTGATCGTGCTGTTCCCGGTCCGCAGATGGGGCGCTCAGCGGGACGCGCTCGCCGACGCCTTCGCGGCCGTTGCGGACTACGCGCGGCGGCTGCGGCACGATCCGGAGGCGCTGTTCGACCCGGAGCCGCTGATGACGGCGCGCGCCGCGGCCGCCGTGACGCCGTGGCAGGCGCAGCGGCGCCCGGCCGAACTCCACGGCAGCCGCGCCCTCGCGGAGCGCATCAGGCCCGTGCTCGCTTCGCTCGCCGACCCCGCGGTCGGTGCCGCGGCGGCGGGGCCCGAGCGCGACCGGGCGCGTGAACTGCTCGACGCGGCGGCTTCGGTCCTCGACGCGGCGGCCCGCTCGATCCGGCACGGCGAGCCCGCCCGGGTGCCCGCGGCTGCCGTGGAGGTGTTGCGGGCGAGGGACGCCGCCGGGCTGACGGGCGCGGCGAAGCGTGCGGAGGCGCGGCTCGTCGCGCTGCTGGGCGAGGCGCTGGAGAGCGCGGAGCCCAGCGGCTCCTCGTCGTCCCCCGCCGTCTCGTTCGCCTCCGCCGACCAGCCGGATGCCGCGCCGCTGCTGCGCCCGGCGATGCCTGCCCTCGTGGCGTCCGCGGCCCGCGCCGCGCGGGGCGAACTCCGCCATGACTCCCCGGTCCTGCGCCACGCCGTACGCCTCTCCGCCGTCGCCTCGCTCGGCCAGCTGCTCGGCTCTGCGCTGTCCCTGAGCCATAGCTACTGGGCCCCGATGACCTCGGTCCTGGTGATGCGCCCGGACTTCCACCGGACGTACGCGCGCGTGGTGGCCCGACTCGCGGGAACTCTCGTCGGCGTGGGCGTGGCCACCGGCGTCGTGCAGCTGACCAGCCCCGGCGCCTATCTCTCGGGCGCGCTGGCGGTGACCTTCGTCGCGCTCATGTACCTGCTCATGCGCACCGGATACGTCGTCACGCAGGCGTGCGTGGCGGCGTACGTGGTCTTCCTGCTCGGCATGGGCGGTTCGGACTGGCAGCAGACCGTCCCCGACCGGGTGCTGCTCACCCTGCTCGGCGGCGCGCTCGCGATGATCGCGTACGCCGTCTTCCCGGCCTGGGAGACCCCGCGGCTGCTGGACCGGCTCGCGGACTGGCTGGCCGCGAACGGCCGTTACGCCGCCGCGGTGATGGACGGCTTCGCCGACCCGGCGGACCCGCTACGCGCCCGTGCCGTGCGCGAGGCGCTGCTGGCCGCCCGTACGGCGCGGGCCGCCTGGGAAGAGGCCCTGGCCCGCGCCAAGCGGGAGCCCGTACGCCACCCCGGCCTGACACGTGCGACCGCGGACGCCGCCCATGACGCGGTGGCGGCGCTGGGGCGGGCCGCGATGCTGCTGGAGGCGCATCCTCCGGAGCGGGGCGCCCAACCGGTGCCCGAGGCGGCGCGGTTCGCCGAGGCGCTGCGGGTGGCCACGGAGCAGGGCGCGCGGGAGCTGAGCGAGGGCCGCGCGCCGCGCTGGGACGAGGTGGAGACGGCCTTCGACGCCTGGGAGAAGCGGCCGGGCGGCCAGGACCGGCTCGTACGGCGCGGGGCCGAACTGCTCCTGGAGGCGCTGGAGGATGTGACGGAGACGGCGGGCACCTTCCCGCTGGACCAGGCGAGCGCGGGCCCGGCGGGATGAGCCGGACGCGCGGACGTGCGGACGCGGAATCCGCGGCGCGGCTCCGTGCGCAACTCTTCGCCCACCCACCAAAGGGGGCGGGTGGGCGAAGAGTTGCGCAGGGCCGGAGGTGCGGCGGTGGCGGCGAGGCCCGCCGCACCAGCTCGGCAGGGGCGGCGGGTTACCAGCTCGACTTGCGTACGCCTGGCAGGAATCCGGCGTGTGCCTGCTCGCGCAGCCGGACCCGGGACAGGCCGAACGTACGGAAGTAGCCGCGGGGGCGCCCGTCCACCGAGTCCCGGTTGCGCACCCGCGTCGCGCTGGCGTCGCGCGGCTGGCGGCCGAGCTCCCGCCGGGCGGCGATCCGCTCGTCCTCCGGGGTGCGCGGGTTGCGGATGATCTCCTTCAACTCGGCCCGCCGGGCCGCGTACCGGGCGACGACCGCCCGCCGCCGCTCGTTCTTCGCGATCTTGCTCTTCTTCGCCATCAGACGCGCTCCCCTCGTGCCCGGATACGGGCGACGGCCTTCTCGATGCCGATCGTGTCCACCGTCTTGACGCCCCTTGCGCTCAGCGTGAGCCGGACGTAGCGGCGCTGGCTGGGCAGCCAGTAGCGCTTGGACTGGATGTTGGGGCTGAAGCGCCGCCTGGAGCGGCGGTGCGAGTGGGAGATGTTGTTCCCGAAGCCCGGCTTGGCGCCGGTCAGCTGGCAGTGGGCCGACAAGGCTCAGCACCCCCTAATGAAAATGGAAACCATTTCTGTATAGTAGCGCCCATGGCCCGCAACGAACTACGCCCGATCATCAAGCTCCGGTCCACGGCCGGAACGGGCTACACGTACGTGACCCGTAAGAACCGCCGCAACGACCCCGACCGGCTCCAGCTGCGCAAGTACGACCCGGTCGCCCGCCGCCACGTGACGTTCCGCGAAGAGCGCTGAAGGAGGACCGACAGCCCATGAAGCCCGGAATCCACCCCCCGTACCACCCCGTCGTCTTCCGCGACACCGCGTCCGACTTCGCCATCCTCACCCGCTCGACCGCGACCAGCGACAAGACGATCGAGTGGGAGGACGGCAACACCTACCCGGTGATCGACGTCGAGATCTCCTCGGCGAGCCACCCCTTCTACACCGGCAGGACCCGCGTCCTGGACACCGCGGGGCGCGTCGAGCGCTTCGAGCGCCGCTACGGCAAGCGCGAGGCCCGCTGATGGAGAGCCGAGGTGATCACGGCCGAGACGATCACAGCCGGGGCAGTCACGACAGGGGCAGTCACGATCGGGACCGTCAGGGGCCCGGAGGCCGCGACCGGCTCCCTGTGGCGCTGGTCGCGGGGCTGCACGCCGACGCCCGCAGGGCCGCCGTCGAGGGGCTGCTGCGCACGGTCCCCGGCAGCGTGGCGCTCCACCACGACCTGGCGACGGCGGGCGAGGGAACGGTCCTGCGCACGGTCCGCGACAGCGGCGGCGTATTCGGCACCGGTGAGGCCCCGCTCGTCAACGACTGCGCCTGCTGCGCGCTGCGCGAGGACCTCGTACCCGAGCTGGAGCGGCTCGCGGACGGCGGGCTGTGCCGCCTCGCCGTCGTCGAGCTGTGGGACTCCGTCGAGCCCCAGGCCATGGCGGAGGTGGTGGCCGCGCTCAGCGGCGAGGCGCTGGAGCTGACCGGTGTGATCACCGTCGTCGACCCCTCGCTCCTCGTCCCGTACCTGAGCTGCGGCGACGACCTGGCCGAGGCCGGCCTCGCGGCCGCAGCGAGCGACCGGCGCACCGTCGCCGACACCTGGGCCCGGCAGCTGGAGTACCCGCCGGTGCTCGCCATCGCCCCGCCGGAGGGCGGCGAGGAGCCGGACCCTGCCGACCTCGCGCTGCTGAGCCAGCTCCACCCGACCGCCCGTCAGGTGCCGACCGGCACGGGCGCGCTGGCGGCCGCGGCCCTCGAGGGCTTCGACGTCGAGGCCGCGGCGTCGCGCCGGCATCCCGCCTGCGCGCAGCTGCCCCAGGAGGCCGAGGAGTACGGCGTCACGACGACGGTCTGGCACCGCACCCGGCCGTTCCACCCGGAGCGGCTGTACGCGGCGCTGGAGGACCTGACGTGCGCAGCGGCCCGCAGCCGGGGCCGCTTCTGGCTCGCCGACCGGCCGGACACGCTGCTGTCGTGGGACGCGGCGGGCGGGGCGCTGTGCGTGGAGAACGCCGGGCCCTGGCTGGCCGCGCTGCCGGACGCGGCCTGGGAGATGGTCCCGCCGGTGCGCCGCGCGGCCGCGGCCCTGGACTGGGACCCCGAACACGGCGACCGCGCCCAGCACCTCGTCTTCACCTCGCCGGGCCTGGACCGCAAAGGACTGCTCGAACTCCTCGAATCCTGCCTGCTCACGGACGCCGAATACGAGGCGGGGCGCGAGGCGTGGAAGCAACTGCCGCCCGCCTTCGACTCACTCCTCGACCCCGTTTCCTGAATATCCCGCATACCCCACCCCCGCCCCTCCCAACTCCCCGGAGAAAGGCTCCTCATGGCCCGCCGCAGCGAAGCCCGCAGGAATTCCAGGCCCCGGCCCAACCCATTGGACGCTGCCGGCGTCACTCACATCGACTACAAGGACACCGATCTGCTGAGGAAGTTCATCTCCGACCGGGGCAAGATCCGCAGCAGGCGGGTCACGCGCGTCACGGAGCAGCAGCAGCGCGAGCTGGCCCGTGCCATCAAGAACGCCCGGGAAATGGCGCTCCTGCCGTACTCCTCGAAGGCCAAGTAGCCCGGGGAACAACAGTACGGAGCGATTCCGACACGGCCTGTGCACGTGCATTCGCCCATGCAGCGGCACGTGAACGCGGCTATGATCCCAGGTCAGTTGATGCACACAACTACCTCGGGAGAGTCCTGTGCACCACCCGTACCGGAACGGCATGGCGGCTGCGGATCTCGGGGGTGTCGCATGGCAGAAAAGCCGGCGCAGTAACTCACAAGGTGCTTGCGTGGAGTTGGCCAAGCTGCCGGACGGCGGTGTGGCGGTGCGCAATTCGCGATTCCCCGACGGGCCTGCGCTCATCTACACCACGGCCGAGGTGGAGGCGCTGCTGCTCGCCGTCAAGGACGGGGAGTTCGACCACCTGGTCGACTAGGGCGGGTCACCGACCAGGGCGGGTCAGGGGATCACCGGGGGTTCAGGGGAGAGTACGAGGGGCACGACTGGTGCGTCACAGCGGGAATCTCGTGGGCGGAAGGCGGAAGAGGGCCCAGACGACCTTGCCTCTCAAGGTCCCGGCGAGGGGATGCCACCCCCAACTGTCGCTGACGGCCTCCACCAGGTGGAGCCCGCGGCCGCATTCGGCCGCGAAGTCCGGGTCCCCGGGAGAGGTGTCCCGGGCGACCGGACACTCGTCGCTGGGGTCCCGCACGGCGCAGACCAGGCGCGAGGTCCAGTGCATCAGATGAAGGCGGACCGGGGGGTCCGGTGCGCCGCTGGAGCCCCGGGGGAGCGCGTGGCGGAGTGCATTGGTGACCAGTTCGGAAACGACCAGTGCCACATCGTCGAACTGTTCGTTCAGCTCCCACCGTTGAAGCGCGGACTTGGTGAACTCGCGCGCTCCTTTGACCGATTCGTAGCGAGCGGCGAGCGAGCAGGAGACGGAACTCGACACGCTCGTGGGGTCAACGGGAGGGAGGCCCTGCCTTAACGGCTCGAGCATGGTCGATCCTTCGGTCCCCATGCGTGGCACTCCTGGCCCTATAGGAATCGGTCAAGGCGGCGTGCTGTGCTCGTGGACCATGGTTCCCAATGCGTACGGCAGATGCAAGGGCAGATGCACGTGCACGCGCCGGACTTGGGTATACGCGTGTGGTTTCGGCCCCAATTCTTCCTGCGGCCGGTTTCGTAGCCTCACCCGACTACTTCAGGTCTGTGTAACCGCCCGGGCACGCAACGGAGCCCAGAGGTGGCACACTCGGCACGTCGACGGTCGCAGTGCATCACCAACGGAGACAGGCAGTCGGTCAATGAGCACAGTGCAGCCGGGAAACGGTATGGACGGGGCGGGTGGGTCGAGCGGCTCGATGGTGCGTCGCATCCTGCTCGGCTCCCAGCTCAGGCGCCTCCGTGAGGCCCGCGGTGTTACGCGTGAGGCCGCGGGCTACTCGATCCGCGCCTCCGAATCGAAGATCAGCCGTATGGAGCTGGGCCGGGTGAGCTTCAAGGCGCGGGACGTCGAGGACCTGTTGACGCTCTACGGCGTCACCGACGAGGCCGAGCGGGACGCGCTGCTCAGCCTGGTCCGGGAGGCCAACGTCGCCGGGTGGTGGCACAGCTACGGCGATGTGCTGCCCGGCTGGTTCCAGACATATGTGGGGCTGGAGGGCGCGGCCTCGCTCATCCGCAGCTACGAGGTGCAGTTCGTGCACGGGCTGCTGCAGACCGAGGACTACGTCCACGCCGTCGTGGTCCGCGGCCAGCCCGACGCCTCCGCGAGCGAGGTCGAGCGGCGCGTCGCGCTGCGTCTGGAGCGCCAGAAGCTGCTGGTCGCCGAGCGCGCGCCCGATTTCCACGTGGTGCTCGACGAGGCCGCGCTGCACCGCCCGTACGGTGACGGAACGGTTATGCGCGGGCAGCTCCGCCACCTCATCGAGATCTCGGAACGGCCCAATGTGACCCTGCAGATCATGCCGTTCCGCTTCGGGGGCCACGCGGGCGAGAGCGGCGCCTTCACGCTGCTCCGCTTCCCCGAGTCCGACCTCCCCGACGTCGTCTACCTGGAGCAGCTCAGCAGCGCGCTCTACCTCGACAAGCGCGAGGACGTCAGCCAGTACGAGCAGGCGATGCACCGGCTGCACGAGGACAGCCTGAGCCCGAAGGAGAGCCGCGGCCTCCTGGCCAAGATCCTCCAATGCGCCTGACGCATCAGTACGATGACGTGCCATCAGGAGTACGCACTGTCGGCACACGCGTCCGCGGGCGCCCGCACGGACGCCCCGGCCTCCAGATAGGGATGGCATGTCCTACTTCACAGACCTGGCCCATCAGTACATCGACGGCGAGTGGCGGGCCGGCAGCGGCTCCTGGGACATCATCGACTTCAACCCCTACGACGGCGAGAAGCTGGCCTCGGTCACCGTCGCCACGGTCGGCGAGGTGGACCAGGCGTACCGGGCCGCGGAACGCGCGCAGCGCGCCTGGGCCGACACCAACCCGTACACGCGCCGCCTCGTCTTCGAGCGGGCCCTGCGGATCATCGAGGACCGCGATCAGGAGCTCACCGAGGCGATCATCGCCGAGCTGGGCGGCACCCGGCTGAAGGCGGCCTTCGAGCTGCACCTCGCCAAGGAGTTCCTGCGCGAGGCGATGCAGCTGGCGCTGCGGCCCGAAGGCCGGATCCTCCCCTCACCGGTCGACGGCAAGGAGAACCGCCTCTACCGCGTGCCGGTCGGTGTCGTCGGGGTCATCAGCCCCTTCAACTTCCCCTTCCTGCTGTCCATCAAGTCGATCGCCCCGGCGCTGGCGCTCGGCAACGCGGTGGTCCTCAAGCCGCACCAGAACACGCCGATCTGCGGCGGGACTCTGGTGGCCAAGGTCTTCGAGGACGCGGGCCTGCCCGCAGGCCTGCTCAATGTCGTGATCACCGACATCGCGGAGATCGGCGACGCGCTGCTCGAGCACCCGGTGCCGAAGGTCATCTCCTTTACGGGCTCCGACAAGGTGGGGCGGCACGTCGCCACCGTCTGCGCGGCCAACTTCAAGCGCGTCGTCCTCGAGCTGGGCGGCAACAGCGCGCTCATCGTGCTCGACGACGCCGACGTCGACTACGCGGTGGACGCGGCGGTCTTCAGCCGGTTCGTGCACCAGGGGCAGGTCTGTATGGCGGCGAACCGGGTGCTCGTGGACCGCACGGTCGAGAAGGAGTTCACCGAGAAGTTCGTCGCCAAGGTGAAGGCCCTGAAGGTCGGCGACCCGGCGGACCCGCAGACCCACATCGGTCCGCTCATCAACTCCTCGCAGGCCGAGGCGGTTTCGGCGCTCGTCGAGACGACGGTCGAGGCGGGCGCGACGGCCCTGGTGCGGGGCGGCACCGAGGGGAACCTGGTCGCCCCCACCGTGCTCACGGGGCTTCCGGCCGACTCGCCCGTCCTGTCGCAGGAGATCTTCGGGCCGGTGGCGCTCGTGGTGCCCTTCGACGGGGAGGAGGAGGCGATACGGATCGCCAACGACACCCCGTACGGCCTGAGCGGCGCGGTGCACACGGGCGACATCGAGCGGGGCGTCCGGATCGCCCAGCGGATCCACACCGGCATGATCCACATCAACGACAGTACGGTCCACGACGAGCCGATCGTGCCCTTCGGGGGCGAGAAGCACTCCGGGATCGGGCGGCTGAACGGCGATTCCATGGTGGAGGCGTTCACCACCCAGAAGTGGATCTCCATCCAGCACGGGCGCAGCGGCTTCCCCTTCTGAGGCCGGCCTGGCGAGGCTTCCGAGGCGACGAATTCGTAGCGCAGTTCCTCGTAGCGGTTCTTTCGTCGCGCGGGTGCTCGGCGTACGGAATTTTCGCGCGCGGATTCTTTCCGGCGGGGCCCTTGCGGACAGAACCTGACCGCAAGGGCCCATAGCGTCGCGGGTGTCGAGAAGGACGGACGACACCAACGCGAAGCAGCGCGAGGCTGCGTGACGAAAGGCGGACCCCATGCCCACGCACGTACTCCCCGAGGCCCACGGCGACGAGCGCGGCGCCCTCCTCGCCTTCCTCGAGGCCCAGCGCGGCGGCGTCCGCCGCACGCTCCTCGGCCTCACGGACGAGCAGGCGGCGCAGAAGCCGAGCGCCAGCGAACTCTCCCTGTCCGGGCTCCTCAAGCACGTCGCCGAGACCGAACTCGGCTGGCTCCGCCGCGCCCAGCAGCGGCCCAGCGAGGTCGCGCGGACCGAGGAGACCTGGGCCGACAGCTTCCGCCTCGTCGAGGACGAGAGCGTCGCGGGCATGCTCGCCTTCTGGGACAAGACGGCGCGGGAGACCGAGGAGTGGATCCGCTCGGTGCCCAGCCTCGACGACACCTTCCCGCTGCCAGAGGCGCCCTGGTTCCCGCCGGCTTCCCGGGTCTCGATGCGCTGGCTGGTGCTGCACCTCATCGAGGAGACCGCGCGGCACGCGGGCCACGCCGACATCATCCGCGAGTCGCTGGACGGCAAGGCCGCTTTCGAGCTGGTCGGCGAGGCTAGTCAAGGTTGAATAGCGTGCTGTCCGGACTACTGTGGCGCCATAGGCATAGGCATAGGCAACACGCGGGGCCATCAGGGCCGACAGGCGAGACGGAGAGATACGGGCGATGTCAGCGATCCGGCTGCTGGTGCTGGGGGCGGTCCGCCAGCACGGGCGTGCGCACGGCTATCAGGTGCGCAATGACCTGGAGTACTGGGGCGCCCACGAGTGGTCCAACGCCAAGCCCGGATCGATTTATCACGCCCTCAAGCAGATGGCCAAGCAGGGGCTGCTGCTCGCCCACGAGACCGCGCCGAGCACAGCGGGCGGCCCTCCTCGTACGGAGTACGAGGTTACGGACGCGGGCCGGGAGGAGTACTTCAAGCTGTTGCGCGAGGCGGTGTCCCGGCACGACCAGAAGATCGACATGCTGTCGGCCGGGATCGGCTTCATCGTCGACCTTCCGCGTGAGGAGGCGGTGGCGCTCCTCAAGGAGCGGGTGCAGGGCCTGGAGCAGTGGCGTTCGTCGGTGACCGAGTACTACACGCCCGAGGAAGGGCCCGAATCGATCGGCCACATCGGCGAGATCATGAACATGTGGGTTCACTCGGCCGACAGCGGCGCCGAGTGGACCCGCGGCCTGATCGAGCGGATCGAGGCCGGGGCGTACGCCTTCGCGGGGGAGGGGGAGCCGTTCGTGGGCGTCCTGCCGGAGGGGGTCGAGAACCCGTACGCGACGGGGGCGGGGGCGGGAGTTCCGGGGGCCGGTCGGGCCGGTGGAGCCGGCGGGCGTGCCGTGGCTGAGCGCGACCGCGATTAATCAAGTTTGACTAACGGTCCAGTGGGCAGTAACTTCCAGGCTTGTAGTCAAGTTTGACTACCGCAGGAATCTGGAGGCGAGCGCTTTGACTGACTTCGATCTGCCGATCGTCGTCGAAGGACTACGGAAGACGTACGGGAGCAAGCAGGCCCTCGACGGCCTGGATCTGACCGTCCCCGCCGGCACCGTCCACGGGGTGCTCGGCCCGAACGGCGCCGGCAAGACCACGGCTGTCCGCATCCTCTCCACCCTGCTGCGGCACGACGGCGGCCGCGCCGAGGTGGCCGGTTTCGACGTGCTGCGCCGGCCCGACGAGGTCCGCTCCCGGATCGGGCTGCTCGGTCAACACGCCGCAGTCGACGAGGAGTTGAGCGGTCGGCAGAACCTGGAGATGTTCGGGCGGCTCTACCACCTGGGCGCGCGCCGGGCGGGCACGCGCGCGGACGAGCTGCTGGGGCGGTTCGGTCTCGACGACGCCGGCCGGAAGGCCGTGAAGCAGTACAGCGGTGGCATGCGGCGGCGGCTCGACCTCGCCGCCGCCCTCATCACCGCCCCGCAGATCCTCTTTCTGGACGAGCCGACGACCGGGCTCGACCCGCGTGGCCGCACCGAGGTGTGGAACGCGGTCCGCTCGCTGGTCGGCAGCGGTACGACCGTGCTGCTCACGACCCAGTACCTGGAGGAGGCGGACCAGCTCGCGGACCGTATCTCGGTGATCGACCGGGGGCGGGCCATCGCCGAGGGCACGCCGGACGAGCTCAAGTCCAAGATCGGCGGAGACCGCATCGACGTCGTTCTGCACGACGTGGGTCAACTGGCGCGCGCCGCCGCGCTGATCGGCTCGGCGGCGGGCGGCTCAGTGGCGCGCGGCTCGGCGGTGGGTGGCTCGGCGGCGCGGGCCGGGGCCGTCGAGACGGATGTGGACGGCCGCCGGGTCAGCGCCCCGGTGACCGACCGGATGACCGCACTGACCGAGACCGTACGTGCCTTGGGCACGGCAGGGATCGAGGCGGAGGACATCGCCCTGCGGCGGCCCACGCTCGATGAGGTGTTCCTGCACCTCACCGGCGGCCGCAGCGGCCCCGAGGGCAGTGGCGCGAGTGACGCCCCAGACGCACATGCCGCACATGACGGCCGTGGCGCCCCTGACGCCGGTGACCGTGACGACCAGGAGGCTGTCGTATGACCACCACAACCACTCCCGCGGCCATGGGCGGCTCCACGCTGGGCTGGGCTCTCGCGGACTCCTGGACCATGACCCGGCGCGAACTCGCCCACTGGGCGCGGGAGCCCGTCCAGGTCGTCGTCGGCCTCGTCTTCCCGGTGATGATGCTGCTGATGTTCGCGTACTTCATCGGCGGCGGGATGACCGTCGCGGGCGGCGGCGACTACAAGGAGTTCCTCGTCCCGGGCATGCTCGCCCTCACCATGGCCTTCGGGCTCGAAGCAACGATGATCGCGATCACGCAGGACCTGAACAAGGGGGTCGTGGACCGGTTCCGCTCGATGCCGATGACACCGTCGGCGGTGCTGGTGGGCCGCAGCGTCGCCGACATGCTCCAGTCCGCGGTCAGCCTGCTGATCATGGTCGGGGTGGGGCTCGCGATGGGCTGGCGCTGGCACGGCGGCCTCGGTGAGGCGCTCGCCGCCATGGGGCTGCTGCTTCTGCTGCGGTTCACGATGCTGTGGATCGGCATCTTCCTCGGTCTGGTCGCGGGCAGGCCCGAACTCGTCCAGGCCGTCCAGATCCTCGTCTGGCCGGTCGGGTTCCTGTCCAACACCTTCTCGTCACCGGAGGCGATGCCGGGCTGGCTGGGGGCGATCGCGGAGTGGAACCCGATGTCGGCGACGGCAGCGGCGGTCCGTGAGCTGTTCGCCAACCCGGGCTGGGGCGGCGACTCGTGGATCGCGCAGCACTCCCTGCAGATGGCCGTGGTCTGGCCGCTGGTTCTGCTCGCGGTCTTCTTCCCGCTGGCGGTGGGGCGCTTCCGACGGCTCAGCAGGTGAGGCCGGCCGGGATGGGAACCTCGCGGCGGGCTGCGGTGTACAGAAAGTGACGGCGCCCGTCGGGGGCGTCCGCACTGAGGGGGCATCGTGGCCGGTCGGTTCGATCCGTATGAGCTTGTTGAATCAGCGCGTGTCCGGCGGATTTTGGGCGCCTGCGGGGGGCTGTGGCTCCGTCCCGGACTCCCGTCACCAGGGGCGCTGTGTCCGACGGCGGCTGCGCCGCGGGCCCTGGTGACGGCGAGGGGTGGGGTGGAGGAAGGGCCCGCCGGACATGCCTCAGTGGTGGAAGGCGCTCGCCTCGGACTCGGGACGGTTCAGCGGCGCGGACTGGCTTCGAAGTTCGGGCAGCAGCGTCCGGAGGTCTTCGACGAACAACTCGGCGAGGTCAGCCGTGAAGCCGTTGCGGCAGACCACCCGGAGGGCGCACAGGTCCTCGCGGTTGGGCGGGAAGGAGTATGCGGGCACGAGCCAGCCGTGCTCGCGCAGCCGCCGGGAGACGTCGAAGACGTCGTAGTTGGCGATCTCCGGCGCTGTGGTGAAGGCGAAGACCGGGAGCTCGTCGCCGTAGGTCAGCATGCGGAATTCGCCCAGGGCTTCGATCCGTTCGGCCAGCGAGCGGGCCACGTTCCGGGCCGTCTGCTGGACGGCCCGGAAGCCGTCCCGGCCCAGCCGCAGAAAGGTGTAGTACTGGGCGGCGACCTGCGCGCCCGGACGGGAGAAGTTGAGCGCGAAGGTGGGCATGTCGCCGCCCAGGTAGTTGACCCGGAAGACGAGCTCCTCCGGCAGGGCGGCGACATCGCGCCACAGGGCCCAGCCCACGCCCGGGTACACCAGGCCGTACTTGTGACCGGAGGTGTTGATGGAGGCGACGCGCGGCAGCCGGAAGTCCCAGACCAGGTCCTCGTCGAGGAAGGGGGCGATCATCGCGCCGGACGCGCCGTCCACGTGGACCGGGATGTCGAGGCCGGTGCGCTCCTGAAGCGCGTCCAGGGCTTTGCACACTTCGGCCACCGGCTCGTAGGACCCGTCAAAGGTCGAGCCGAGTACGGCCACGACTCCGATGGTGTTCTCGTCGCAGAGGTCGGCCGCGGCCTGCGGATCGAGGTGGAACCGGTCGCCCTCCATGGGGACTTGGCGGGCCTCGACCTCCCAGAAGTTGCAGAACTTGTCCCAGCAGACCTGGACGTTCGTTCCCATGACGAGGTTCGGCCGCGCGCTCCCGGGATAGCGGCCGCCCTCGTCCCGCGTCGCGGCGCGCTTGGCCCAGCGGCGCTTGAGAGCCATCCCGGCGAGCATGCACGCCTCGCTGGACCCGGTGGTGGAACAGCCCACGGCGGTGGTCGGGTCGGGGGCGTTCCAGAGATCGGCGAGCATGGCCACGCAGCGCCGCTCGAGCTCGGCGGTGCGCGGATACTCGTCCTTGTCGATCATGTTCTTGTCCCGGCAGACGGCCATGAGCCGACCGGCCTGCGGCTCCATCCACGTGGTCACGAAGGTGGCGAGGTTCAGCCGGGAGTTGCCGTCGAGCATGAGCTCGTCGTGGACGAGCTGGAAGGCGGCGTCGGGGGTCATCGGGCCGTCCGGCAGCCGGTGGCGGGGCGGCTCCGAGGCCATGCCGCCGACCGGATCGGCGGGGCCGAAGAAGGGGTTGACCGACAACCCGGCTCGTTCGGCCCCCGCGGGCCCCGGTCCCTTGTGCAGCGACATCGTGCTGGCGCCTCCTCTCGCCGTGACGATACGGGCATATCGCCCGCCCGGCCCGTCCGGTTGCTGCGCATGGCGTCGAGCGTCACCGCACCGACGTGCCGTCCTCGCGCAGCTGCATCAGCGGACGCCCGGTCACCAGCAGCCAGGCGGGGAGTGCGGCCAGGCACAGCAGCGGCAGGATGGTGATCTGGGGTGTCAGGACAGCCGCGGTGAACAGGCTCAGCCAGCCGTGCCGGGTGACCGCCATGAGGACGCCGAGCACCCCGCACACCACGGCGACGGTGGTGTGCGCCTCGGGCACGACCGCGTGGGCGAACAGCCCCAGTGCGACGCCGACGAAGACCGAGGGGAAGATCCGGCCACCCCGGAAGCCGCAGGTGGCGGCGACCACCACCGCGGCGAGCTTGACCCCGGTCATCAGCGCGAGCCTGCCGGCCGACCAGTCGCCCGGATCCTCCGTCAGCTCCAGCATCTGATCGAGACCTTTGAAGAGGGTGAGATGTCCACCGAGCGCACCGAGCAGCCCCAGCACCACACCCCCGGCCGTGATCATCGCCACCGGGTGCCGCAGCACCCTGAAGGCCCGGTGGGCGTAAGGGAACGCGTACACCGCCGCCATGCCGACCACCGCTCCGGCCGCGGAGATCACCATGGCGGCCAGGATGTCCCCGTGCCTCGGGCCGGAATAGTCGGGCAGGTTGACGGTGAACGACGGCTCGGCGATCAGGACCGTCGTGATCGAGCCCGCCCCGGCGGCTACCAGCGGCGCGAACAGCTGGTCCCACAGCGACGCCAGGCGCGGTGTCTGCACCGTGCCGCCGGCGAGTGTCTCGGTGAGCACGAGCGCGGCCGCGACCGGCGTCCCGAAAAGCGCCCCGATCGTGCCCGCGGCCGCGAGGGACACCCACAGCTCGGCCGGGCTGCCGGGCGCCACCCGCCGCCCGAACCAGTACGCGAGCGCGACATTGGCCGCGGTGATGGGGTTCTCGGGACCGAGGCTCACGCCGCCCGCGAGGGCCAGCGCGCTGGCGGCCAGCACGCTCGGCACGACGGAGGCGGGCATGGGGGGCTCCACCAGCCCGGTGGTGGCCGGATCCGGGCCTGCCGCCCCGGGACCTTCCAGGCCACGAGTCCCACGGCGAGACCGGTGGCCGTGAGGACGGCGAGCATCCAGCCGGCCGACCAGCGGCCGATGCCCAGGGTGCCGGGCAGCGTGGTCCACAGGACGTGCTCCAGCTGCCCGGCCAGCTTCTCCACCCCGATGAGCAGCAAGCTTGCCGCGACCCCGATCAGGAGAGCGGGAACGGTCAGCCGGAGCAGCAGCCTCGGACCGCCGACGCTGGAGGGCTGGGGGGAGGCTTCCGTGACCACCGCCACACCATAGACGTACCAATAGGACGAAACTGCAGAGAAACTCGGGGGGTTGCACCTCACGTGGCGTGAGGCCCCAGGCTGAGGAGCGCACGCAGAAAGGAGTGCGGAGACGATGAGCTACTCCGTGGGACAGGTCGCCGGTTTCGCCGGTGTCACCGTGCGCACCCTGCACCACTACGACGAGATCGGGCTGCTCTCCCCGAGCGCCCGCAGCCACGCGGGTCATCGGCGGTACGACGACGCCGACCTCGACCGGCTGCAGCAGATCCTGTTCTACCGGGAGCTCGGCTTTCCGCTCGAAGAGGTCGCGGCCCTGCTCGACGACCCGGACGCGGATCCGCAGGAGCACCTGCGGAGGCAGTACGACGTACTCACCGTCCGGATCGAGAAGCTTCAGAAGATGGCCGCCGCCGTCCAACACGCCATGGAGGCACGGAAGATGGGCATCAACCTCACGCCCGAGGAGAAGTTCGAGGTCTTCGGCGAGTACGACCCGGACCAGTACGCGGAGGAGTCGCTGCAGCGCTGGGGAGACACCGAGCCTTACCGGGAGTCGGTGCGCAGGGCGTCTTCTTACACCAAGGAGGACTGGCTGCGCATCAAGGCCGAAGGCGCGCAGAACACCAGCGCCTTCACCGCCCTGATGGACGCCGGTGCCGCGCCGGACTCCGGGGAGGCGATGGACCTGGCCGAGGAGCACCGGCAGCAGATCAGCCGGAACTTCTACGAGTGCACGTACGAGATACACACCGGGCTCGCCGAGATGTACATGTCGGACAAGCGCTTCTCTGCCACGTTCGAGCAGATCAAGCCGGGGCTCGCCGGCTACCTGCGGGACGCGATCCTCGCCAACGCCGCCCGCCACGCCTGACGGCGCGTGGGGCCATGCCCCCGCTGGGCCCGCTGGGTCCGGTCCGAGGCCGGGGCTCCGTGTCCGTCCGCAGGATGCGGGGCCCCGGTGGATCGGCGGCACCCGTCAGGATTGCGGGGCCAGCACCACGGCCGTGCCGTACGCGCACACCTCGGTGCCCACGTCCGCGGCCTCCGTCACATCGAAGCGCATCATCAGTACGGCGTTCCCGCCGCGCGCCCTGGCCTGCTCCACCAGCCGGTCCATGGCCTGGTTGCGGGTCTCGACCAGCGTCTTGGTCAGCCCCCTCAGCTCGCCGCCGACCATCGACTTCAGACCCGCGCCGATCTGGCTGCCGAGGTGGCGCGAGCGCACCGTCAGGCCGAAGACCTCTCCGATGACCTGCTGGACGTGGTAGCCCGGCACGTCGTTCGTCGTCACCACCAGAACGTCGGCCCCGGTCCCCTGTCCGCCGCCGTACTCGTCGATGCCCATCACATCCACCTCCTTCCGAAAGCGTCGCGTGGTGGCGGTGTGGGCGCACCTCGGGCGCCCGGTCCGGCCTCCGGAACCGGGGAACGCGCGTTCGCGTTGATAGCTTTGGGCGGTACACCCAGCGCCACACCCCCCAGCCCCGAACCTGTGCCCGGGCCCCGCTTGTGCCTGCGCCCTCGACCCAGGAGCCTGTCAACCGTGACCACCCTCGCGCTCGGCCCAAGCTGGCTGGACCCGGACTACCTGATCAACACCTTCGGGCTCATCGGCATCCTCGCGATCGTCTTCGCCGAGTCCGGCCTGCTCATCGGCTTCTTCCTGCCGGGCGACTCGCTGCTGTTCACCACCGGTCTGCTGGTGGTCACGGACAAGCTGGACACCCCGCTCTGGCTGATCTGCACGCTGATCGCATTCGCGGCGATCGCCGGGGACCAGGCGGGCTATCTCTTCGGCCGCAAGGTCGGGCCCGCGCTCTTCAAGCGCCCGGACTCCAGGCTCTTCAAGCAGGAGAACGTCGAGAAGGCTCACGAGTTCTTCGAGAAGTACGGCCCGAAGTCCCTGGTCCTGGCCCGCTTCGTGCCCGTCGTGCGGACCTTCACGCCGATCATCGCGGGCGTGAGCCGGATGAACTACCGGTCCTTCATCACGTTCAACGTCATCGGCGGCGTGCTGTGGGGCGTAGGGGTCACGCTGCTCGGAGCGGCGCTCGGCCGGGTCGACTTCGTCCACAAGAACATCGAGGGGATCCTCGTCGGGATCGTGCTGCTTTCGGTGCTGCCGATTGCGATCGAATACCTCCGCGCCCGCGGCAAGTCGAAGAAGGCCGCCGCGGCGACCCCCGCCGAGCCGGGCGACACCCCATCCCCGTCACCGGCCCAGCGCGGCCGCCACGCCAAGAGGTAATTCCGCCGGGGGACAGCCGTGCCGAGCCGGCACCCCGGGCGGCCTCCCGCAGGCGTAATCCCAGGCACACCCCCGCCCGTAGGCCTTGAGCCAGCGAGCTCAGAAGCCGCGGGTGCGCTTGGAGGCTCGGCGGGCCATGGCCTCGGCCGCGCCCGGGGCCTGGATGAAGAGCCGGGCGATCTCACCGCCCAGGTTCACACCGATCGCGATGGCGAGCGCCAGCGCGGCCGCCTTCGTCAGCGACGACATGCCCGCGTTCATGTTGCCCTGGGCCAGCCCCAGCAGTCCGAAGTACGTCGCGCTACCGGGCAGCAGCGGCCCGATCGCCGCCGTGACGTACGGCAGCGCGGACGCGTACCGGTAGCGCGACAGCAGCTGGCCGAAAAGGCCGACCAGACCCGCCGCCACCGCCGTCGAGGCCACCGGGTTCATCCCGACCGGGTCGAAGTGCAGGGCTCCGAAGATGACCCATGCGACCCCGCCGTTGAGCGTTGCCATCAGCACGGTGTGACGTTCCTGCTGGAGCAGGACCGCGAAGGCCAGCGTCAGCAGCATCGCCGCGAGGATCTGCGTCACCGGCCGCTGGGCGACGCCGCCCAGCGCCTCCTCCGGCCGCAGCGTCGCGCCCAGCCGCACACCCCCGTACAGCACGATCAGCACGCCGCAGACGATGCCGACGATCAGATAGCAGACCTCCAGCAGGCGCGCGGACGCGGTGATGTAGTAGCCCGTCAGCCCGTCCTGGACGGCCGCGACCAGCGCCCGCCCCGGAATCAGGGCGAACAGCCCACCGGTGATCACCGCGGAGGCCTGCACATCCGCATGGGCCAGGCTCACCGCGATCCCCACCGCGGCGGGCGGCATCGCCGCCACCACGAAGTGGTAGAACTCCGGCAGCCCGCGCCTGGACGCCATCCACGCCAGCCGGTCGCCGAGCATCGCGCCGATCGCCGCCGCGAAGAACACCAGCCAGGTGCCCCCCACCAGGGTGCTCGCCGCGCCTGCCAGCGCACCGCTGGCCACCGTGAGCGTCCACTTCGAGTACGGGTGCCGGTTGCGCCGGATCTCCACCAGCCGCCGGTAGGCCTCCTCCAGCGTGACCTCGACGTCTTCCGAGCAGATGTCGTCGACCAGGCGGAAGACCGCGGACAGCCGGTTGTAGTCCGTACCCCGCCGCCGTACGGTCCGGCTGGCCGTCAGCGGGTCGTCGACGAGCGACGGCTGGTACGACACCGACAGCAGGGTGAAGGTGACGGTCGGCTCGACGCGGTCCAGACCGTACGCGTGGGCGACGCCGAACATCGCCGCCTCGACGTCCTCCGCGCCCTCACCGCCCGCCAGCAGCAGCTCGCCAATGCGGAGGGTCAGGTCCAGGACGCGCGGCGCCGCGGGGCCGGTCTCGTCCTCCTGTCGCTGCACTCGCTCCGGCACGGGCCGCTCGGCGATCGGCATGCGCAGCATCGTGCGCATCCGGTCCTGCCACGGCGTTTCCTTGGTCAGCCGGACCATGGGGATGCCACTCGGCGGCGTGAAGGCCACGAAGCCGGAATGCTGCCCGGCCTGCGTCTGTGTCTGCGCCTGTGACTGCGGCTGCGCGATCTGCCCGCTGGGCGGGGCGAAGGCCGAACCCTCCGGCTCCGGCGGGGGCTCCGGCGCGAGCCCGCTCGGCACGGCGAACTCCGAAGTGGGCTGATCGTCCTCCGGCACGGGCGGCAGGGGCACGCCGGACGGAGGAGTGAAGGCGCTGTGCGCCTCGTCCGACTGCGGCTTGCGGTCCTCGGACTGCTCGGCCTCCGGACCGGCGCTGTTCCTCCCCCAGCCGCCGTTGTGCGGGGACCCTCCGGGCGAAGCCAGGGGGCGTGGCCCCTTCGGGTTCGCGACCACGTCGTTTCGTTCCTCCTCTCTCACGCCTTCGGGTGTTTGTGCCACGGGCGTTGAGCCTGTGCTGTTCGGGTGCTTTTGGGCGGCATTTCCGGGACGTCACCGGACACCATGCCGCACGGTCGCCCCGGTCGCCCCCCACAGGGGCGCGGGGGGACCGCGCAACGGGCGGGCGACGCAAACCCTTCCTAGGGTGCGCCGCCCGCCCGCGGGAAAAGAAAACCGCTGCTCAGCGACTCAGCGCCGACGGCAGCGACTCAGTGCTGACCGCCCTGGGCCTCGAGCCGCTTCACGGAGGCCTCGATCTCGGCCTCGGCCTCGGCCCGGCCCACCCAGGTCGCGCCCTCCACGGACTTACCGGGCTCCAGGTCCTTGTAGACCTCGAAGAAGTGCTGGATCTCCAGGCGGTCGAACTCCGACACGTGGTGAATGTCCCTCAGGTGCTCGACGCGCGGGTCGGACGCCGGCACGCACAGCACCTTGTCGTCGCCGCCCGCCTCGTCCGTCATCCGGAACATGCCGATCGCCCGGCACTTGATCAGGCACCCGGGGAACGTCGGTTCGTCGAGAATGACCAGCGCGTCCAGCGGGTCGCCGTCCTCACCCAGCGTGTTCTCCACGAAGCCGTAGTCGGCGGGGTAGCTGGTCGATGTGAAGAGTCGACGGTCCAGGCGGATGCGACCGCTCTCGTGGTCCACCTCGTACTTGTTCCGCGAACCCTTCGGGATCTCGATGGTGACGTCGAACTCCACGGGTGGCTCCTCCATGATCAGCACATACTTCGGGTGATTAAGTGTCCCTCACGCGTGTGTGTGGTGGCGAAAGGGGCTGGTCCGAGGTGCCCGAGGCCAGATCGTGGCAGTTCAGTTGGGCCGTCGAACGGTGGCGGGCGGTACCGGCGTGGCATCTGCCCGTCGTATCCGCCCTGGTCGGACTGGCCGTCGCGGGCGGTGCGGTGACGGCGGCGGGTCCCTGGGACTCAGGCCAGCGTACGGCCGAGCGGGAGCGGGCAGCGGCTTCGGGCCGGACGGGTGGCGAGGATCACGGCGAGGGGCGGGGCGGGCGCTCCGGCAGGGCGGCAGCGGGCGACGCACCGCGCGCGACCGCAGTGCTCGCCGCGCTCGGCGCCGCCGCCCCGGCGCAGTCCCCCGATCCCGTGCCGCCGCCCACCAGGGCCGGGCTCGCCGACGCCCTCGCGCCCCTCCTGAAGGACCCGGCGCTCGGCCCGCTCCGTACGGCGTCCGTCGTCGACGCCACGACCGGCAAGCAGCTCTACGGCTCGGGCGCGGGCACCGCCTCCGTACCGGCCTCCACCATCAAGATCGCCACCGCCGCGGCCGCACTCGACGCGCTCGGTCCCGACCACCGCATCGAGACGACCGTGGTCGAAGGAGGCGGCGACGACGAGATCGTCCTGGTCGGCGGCGGCGACCCGACGCTCACGGCCCGCGAGGGACAGGGCCCGGACGGGCCCGCCGGCCTGCGCACTCTCGCCGACGAGACCGTACGCGCCCTGAAGGACCGTGGCCGGCAGAAGGCCGAGCTCGCGTACGACACCTCCCGCTACGCCGGGCCTGCGATGCACGCCATCGGGCCCAACCCGAACATCGCGCCCGTCAGCCCGCTCATGGCCGACGAGGGCCGCCTCGACGACAGCGACAGCGGCCCCGCCCCGCGCTCCGCCGACCCGGCGGCGGACGCGGCCCGGACGTTCGCCGAGCTGCTGCGCGAGCGGGGCGTCGACACCGAGGGCGACCCGCACCTCACGGCCGCGCCCCCGCGGTCCGAGCGGCTCGCCGCCGTACGGTCGCAGCCCCTGTCGGCGCTGGTCGAGCGCATGCTCACGGTCAGCGACAACGACATCGCCGAGGCCCTGGCCCGGCAGACCGCGATCGCCGAGCGCGAACCGGTGACCTTCGAGGGCGCGGAGCGGGCCGTGACGGCCCGGCTGAAGAAGCTCGACCTGCCGCTCGAGGGCGCACGCTTCGCGGACGGCAGCGGCCTCAGCCGCGACGACAGGGTCTCCGCGGGCCTCCTCGCCCAGCTGCTCGTACGGGCCGCGGACCCGGACCGGCCGGAACTGCGGCCCGTCCTCACGGGGCTGCCGGTGGCGGGCTTCAGCGGCACGCTGCGCAGCCGGTACGCGGACGCGCCGGCGGGCACGGGCATGGTCCGCGCCAAGACCGGCACGCTCACCGGTGTGAACACGCTGGCCGGGACGGTCGTCGACGCGGACGGCCGCCTGCTCGCCTTCGCGTTCATGACGTCGAAGTCCGGCGACGGCAGGGCGGCCCAGTCGGCTCTCGACCGCCTGGCGTCGGCGGTCGCCAACTGCGGCTGCCGCTGACCTCGCCGGCCGGGCCGCTCCGCGGTCCCCCCGCCCCCGGTTGGCATCCCCGCCCACCCGTTCCTTGGGACCCAGACCTCCCGCGGAGAACGGACCACGAGCCCCTCGGCCGTCGTCCGGTGGTCTCCGAGGCCTGCGCTACCGCCGACCTAGCCGACGGGGCCATTCCGCGCCGCGATGCCCCGTCCTCCGGCCGGGATGCCGCCCACCGGCCGCCCGCCCCTCCGGACCCGGACCTCCCGCGGAGGGAGGGGGCCCACAGCCCCTCACCCGCCGTCCTGCCCCGCCCCACGAGCCGCCCCCGGGCCCGCGAACAGGTGGGGCCGCCCCCCGGGCCCCGCGAACAGATGGGCGAGTGGGCACCGAACCCGCCCGTCCGAGGGTGGGGCTCCGGGGCAGGGCTAAGGGCAGGCCTCACCGGAAGGGCGTTTCAGCACGTACCGTGAATTCATGACGAGCATCGGTGGTGCGGAGATGGTCGACTGGAATCTCGCGGTGGCGACCGCGACCCGGCTCGTGCGGCCGGGTCCCGAGGTGAGCCGCGACGAGGCGCGGGCCGTCGTCGCCGAGCTGCGCCGGCACGCCAAGTCGTCCGAAGAGCACGTGCGGTCGTTCACGCGTCTGGCGGAGCCGGGGGCCGTCGGCGGACATGACACGCCGGTCCTGGTCGTCGACAGAACCGGGTGGATCAGGGCCAACGTCGCCGGGTTCCGCGAGGTCCTCAGGCCGCTGCTCGAGAAGATGCAGGAGCGCCGCGGCAACACCCCCGGCGGAGCCGTCCTCGGTGCTGTCGGCGGCAAGGTCACCGGCGTCGAGCTGGGGATGCTGCTGTCCTTCCTCGCCTCCCGGGTCCTGGGCCAGTACGAGACGTTCGCCCCGGCCACCCGCGAGCTCCCCGCAGGCGAGAACGGCGCCGGGCGGCTGCTCCTCGTGGCTCCCAACATCGTCCACGTCGAGCGCGAACTCGACGTCCAGCCGCACGACTTCCGGCTCTGGGTGTGCCTCCACGAGGAGACCCACCGCACCCAGTTCAGCGCCGTCCCCTGGCTGCGCGACCACATCGAGGGCGAGATCCAGTCCTTCCTCGACGAAACCGAGATCGACCCGTCCACCCTCCTCGAGCGGCTGCGCGAGGCCGCCCAGTCGCTCACCGGCAACCGCCCCGACAGCCCGGAGGACGGCGCAGGACGCAGCATCGTCGAGCTGGTCCAGACGCCCGCGCAGCGCGAGATCCTGGCCCGCCTCACCGCCGTGATGTCGCTGCTCGAAGGCCACGCGGACTACGTGATGGACGGCGTCGGCCCCCAGGTCGTACCGTCCGTCGCCGAGATCCGCGAGAAGTTCCAGAGGCGCCGGGCCAGCGGCGCGGGCCGGCTCGACCAGGCGCTGCGCAAGCTGCTCGGCCTCGACGCCAAGCTGCGGCAGTACCGGGACGGCGAGCGGTTCGTACGGGCCGTCGTGGACGAGGTCGGCATGGGCGGCTTCAACCGCGTGTGGACCTCTCCCAACACGCTCCCGACCAAGGCGGAGATCTCCAAACCGGCGGACTGGATCGCGCGGGTGCACCGCAAGACCGACGGGGCACCGTAGGGCAGAGTCGCGAAAGGGGCGCGTTCGAAGGCCGAAGATGGCAGAAGTACGCCCCACCAGTCACCCGTCCGAGGGACCCTGGGGCAAGGATTAGGCGTGCGATGCTCGGGGAACGGCTCGCCTCTGTCACCATCTATCTACTCAGTGTGATGAAAGCCGTGACTGACAAGTCGTCACCGACACGCCGTGGCTGAGCCCTTGCGGCCCGCCACCGGCCTCGAGGAAGTGAACCGGACATGGGTCCCCATCCAGCGGTCGCAGCGATACGCCTGGCAGTCCGCCGCGTCCTGCACGACGTGCTCAACGACGTTCTGAACGGCGTCGACACCCCACGAACTCCGCCCGCCGCCTCCCCGCGCCCGCTCGTCCTCGTCGCCTGCAGCGGTGGCGCCGATTCCATGGCGCTCGCCTCCGCCCTCGCCTTCGAAGCCCCCAAGCTGGACATCCGCGCCGGCGGCATCACCATCGACCACGGTCTTCAGCCCGGCTCCGCCCAGCGCGCGGCCGAGGTCGCCGAGCGCCTGCGCGCCATGAACCTCGACCCCGTGGAGACGACCGCCGTCCGCGTCGGACGTCAGGGCGGCCCCGAGGCCGCCGCCCGCGACGCCCGTTACGCCGCCCTCGACGAGGCCGCGGAGCGGCTCGGCGCCGCCGCCGTGCTGCTCGGCCACACCCGCGACGACCAAGCTGAAACCGTCCTGCTGGGCCTGGCCCGCGGCTCCGGAACCCGCTCCCTGTCCGGGATGGCCGCCGTCTCCGGCACCCGCGGCCGCTACCGCCGCCCCTTCCTCCACCTCGACCGCCAGACCGCCCGCAAGGCCTGCCTCGTCCAGTGCCTCCCGGTCTGGGACGATCCGCACAACTCCGACCCGGCCTACCTCCGCTCCCGGCTGCGCCACGAAGGCCTGCCCGCCCTGGAGAAGTCCCTGGGCAAGGGCGTCATCGAAGCCCTCGCCCGCACCGCCCAGCTCTCCCGCGACGACGCCGACGCGCTCGACGCCTGGGCCGCCGACGCCGAGCAGTTCGTACGGGTGGACGCCGCCGTGGGCGGGGAGAGCGGCAGCGCCGCCCTGGACGCCGCCAAGCTCCACGCCCTCCCGCCCGCCGTCCGGCGCCGCGTGCTGCGCCGTGCCGCCATCGCCGCGGGCTCTCCACCCGGATCCCTCTTCGCCAAGCACATCGAGGAAGTCGACCGGCTGATCACCGGCTGGCGCGGCCAGGGGGTCATCAACCTCCCCGGCCGGGTCGAGGTGCACCGCCGGTGTGGCAGTCTGGTGATTCGGCGACGCGACGAGGCCGCCGCCGAGCACTGAGCCGAGACCTTCGGCCGCACCGGGCCCGTACGGACCTCCGAGCCGTGCGTCCGGCTGCACCGGAACAACCGAGAGTGGCGCGGGTGGACGACAAGGACATGGGCACCGACCTCCAGTCGGTGCTCATCACCAAGGAAGAGATCGACGCGAAACTGGCCGAGCTGGCCGCGAAGATCGACGCGGAGTACGCGGGCAAGGACCTGCTCATCATCGGTGTCCTCAAGGGCGCGGTGATGGTGATGGCGGACCTGGCGCGCGCCCTGTCCAACCCCGTCACGATGGACTGGATGGCGGTGTCCTCGTACGGCGCGGGCACCAAGTCCTCCGGCGTCGTGCGGATCCTCAAGGACCTCGACACCGACATCGCCGGCAAGGACGTGCTGATCGTCGAGGACATCATCGACTCCGGCCTGACGCTGTCCTGGCTGCTGTCGAATCTCAGCTCGCGCGGACCGGCCTCGCTGAACGTCTGCACGCTGCTGCGCAAGCCCGAGGCCGCCAAGGTCGCCATCGATGTGAAATATGTCGGTTTCGACATCCCCAACGAGTTCGTGGTCGGCTACGGCCTCGACTACGCGGAGAAGTACCGGAACCTGCCCTTCGTGGGCACGCTCGCACCACACGTCTACGGCGGCTGACCGGGCGTCCCGCCCCCCACCCCGGCGGCGGTAATGGGCGGGAACGTCTCGCGGTCTTCCGCCGTTGGAGCATGGGAAGACGGTTTTGTTAACCGTGCGGGGCGGCGTCGGGTGACAATGCTGGGGTACGGTCCGAAGGTCGGACTCGCAATAGGTCGGGTAATACACCGCACGCACAGACGGTTCCAGCCGGAGCTGTCGTGCCTCACTGTGGCAGGAGGGACGGGGTGCAAGGCACCCCGTATGGATGGACGTGAAGCGCTACTTCCGTGGGCCGGTCATGTGGATCGTGCTGGCCGTCCTCGCCGTGGTCGTGTTGATGCAGGTCGTCGGCTCGTCCGGCGGCTACAAGACGGTGGACACCGGCCAGGTCGTCAAGGCCATCGCCGACAACAAGGTCCAGTCCGCCGAGCTGACGACCGGCGACGAAAACAAGATCAAGGTCGAACTCAAGGACGGCACCAAGGTCGAGGGCAGCAGCAAGCTGCAGGCCAGCTACATCGGTGACCAGGGCGCCCAGCTCGCCCAGGACCTGCAGGCCAAGACCAACGACGGAGACCGGGACACGCTGCCCGACGGCTACACGGTGTCGCCGTCCAAGCAGAACCCCTTCGTCGGCGTTCTGCTCTCACTGCTGCCGTTCGTCCTCATCGTCGTCGTCTTCCTGTTCCTGATGAACCAGATGCAGGGCGGCGGCTCCCGGGTGATGAACTTCGGGAAGTCCAAGGCCAAGCTCATCACCAAGGACACCCCGAAGACGACCTTCTCCGACGTGGCCGGCTCCGACGAGGCGGTGGAGGAGCTCCAGGAGATCAAGGAGTTCCTGCAGGAACCCGCGAAGTTCCAGGCCGTCGGCGCCAAGATCCCCAAGGGTGTGCTGCTGTACGGCCCGCCCGGCACCGGCAAGACGCTGCTCGCGCGCGCCGTCGCGGGCGAGGCGGGCGTCCCGTTCTACTCGATCTCCGGCTCCGACTTCGTCGAGATGTTCGTCGGTGTCGGTGCGTCCCGGGTCCGCGACCTGTTCGAGCAGGCCAAGGCCAACGCCCCGGCGATCGTCTTCGTCGACGAGATCGACGCCGTCGGCCGGCACCGCGGTGCGGGTCTCGGCGGCGGCCACGACGAGCGAGAGCAGACGCTGAACCAGCTGCTCGTCGAGATGGACGGCTTCGACGTGAAGGGCGGGGTCATCCTGATCGCCGCCACCAACCGGCCCGACATCCTCGACCCCGCCCTGCTGCGCCCCGGCCGCTTCGACCGGCAGATCGCCGTCGACCGCCCGGACATGCAGGGCCGCCTGGAGATCCTCAAGGTCCACCAGAAGGGCAAGCCGGTCGCCCCCGACGTCGACCTCGGTGCGGTCGCCCGCCGTACCCCCGGCTTCACCGGTGCCGACCTCTCCAACGTCCTGAACGAGGCCGCGCTGCTCACGGCCCGCAGCGACAAGAAGCTGATCGACAACCACTTCCTGGACGAGGCGATCGACCGCGTCGTGGCCGGCCCGCAGAAGCGGACCCGGATCATGAGCGACAAGGAGAAGAAGATCACCGCGTATCACGAGGGCGGACACGCCCTGGTCGCGGCGGCCTCTCCGAACAGCGACCCGGTCCACAAGATCACCATCCTGTCCCGCGGCCGAGCGCTCGGTTACACGATGGTCCTGCCGGACGAGGACAAGTACTCCACCACGCGCAACGAGATGCTGGACCAGCTGGCGTACATGCTGGGCGGCCGAGCCGCGGAGGAGCTCGTGTTCCACGATCCGACCACGGGTGCGGCGAACGACATCGAGAAGGCGACCGCGACGGCTCGCGCGATGGTCACGCAGTACGGCATGACCGAGCGGCTCGGCGCGATCAAGTTCGGCTCCGACCAGTCCGAGCCCTTCCTCGGCCGTGAGATGGCTCACCAGCGCGACTACTCGGAGGAGGTCGCCGCGCTGGTCGACGAGGAGGTCAAGAAGCTCATCGAGGCGGCGCACAACGAGGCCTGGGAGATCCTGGTCGAGAACCGCGACGTTCTGGACAACCTGGTCCTCGCGCTGCTGGAGAAGGAGACCCTTGGCAAGGAGGAGATCGCCGAGGTCTTCTCGACGGTCGTGAAGCGCCCGCCGCGCCCGGCGTGGACCGGCTCCTCGCGCCGTACGCCCTCCACCCGCCCGCCGGTGCTCTCCCCGAAAGAGCTGACCATGGCCAACGGCGCCCAGCCGGGCTCGAGCTCGCCACCCGCCACGGTGCCGACCGAGAAGGCGGAGCGCCCGGAGGAGCCCAGCGCCGACAGCTGAGCCTGCTCAGAGCACCTGAGGCCCCACGGGCCCCGGAATGAAAGCCGCGCCCCCTCGGGTTCTAACCTGAGGGGGCGCGGCTTTCGGCCATGAGCGCCTGCACGGACGTACGAGGATCGAGGCACAGATGACCGACCCGGTGACGCTGGACGGCGAGGGCCACATCGGCGATTTCGATGAGAAGCGGGCCGAGAACGCCATTCGCGAGCTGCTCATCGCCGTCGGCGAGGACCCGGACCGGGAGGGGCTCCTCGAGACCCCGGCGCGCGTGGCGCGTGCCTACAAGGAGATGTTCAGCGGCCTCCGCCAGGCTCCGGAGGACGTCCTGACGACCACGTTCGACCTCGGGCACGACGAGATGGTGCTGGTCAAGGACATCGAGGTGTACAGCACCTGCGAGCACCACCTGGTGCCGTTCCACGGGGTCGCTCATGTTGGCTACATCCCGTCCACGGACGGCAAGATCACGGGACTGTCGAAGCTCGCCCGGCTCGTGGACGTCTACGCCCGCCGCCCCCAGGTGCAGGAGCGGATGACGACGCAGATCGCCGACTCGCTCATGCAGATCCTGGAGCCGCGTGGCGTGATCGTGGTGGTCGAGTGCGAGCATCTGTGCATGTCGATGCGCGGCATACGGAAGCCGGGTGCGAAGACCACGACCTCCGCCGTGCGGGGCCAGCTGCGTGACCCCGCCACACGCTCCGAGGCCATGAGCCTCATCATGGCGCGCTGAGGCGCTTCGACAGCCAGTCCAGGGCCGGCGGGACCTCGCGGTTCCAGGTGTTGAGGTTGTGTCCGCCGCTGTCGAGGATGATCGACGAGACGCGCAGCGGGGGTTTCGCCTTGGCGATGAAGGCGCGGGTGTCCCGGTAGTTGGTCTCGCCCTTCTTGCTGCTGGCCAGGAGGACGGACGCCGGAGGCATGGGGCGGTGGTCGAGCCGCCACAGCATGTCGTTCTCCCGTTCGTACTGTGTGCTGCCGCCGAAGAGGTCGCCGGTGGTCGGGTCCTGCGGGGCCTTGTACGTGCCGGAGAGGCCGGCGCCGGCCGAGAACGCCTGGGGGTTGCGCATGGTCAGTTTGACCGCGCAGTAGCCGCCGGTGGAGTTGCCGATCACGCCCCAGCTGCGCGCCTGCTCGCCCACCCGGTAATGGGAGGCGACTGCGGCGCGCATGTCCCTGGTGAAGAAGGACTCGGCCTGCGGGCCGCCGGGAACGTCCACGCACTCCGTGTCGCGCGGCGGCGCGACGGTCGGCCGCATCATGATCAGGATGGTGGGGCGCATGGTTCCCGCGGCGATGTGGCGGGTCGCGGTCTGCGGGTACTTCAGGCGCGTGATCAGGTTCTCGGCCGTGCCGGGGTAGCCGGTGAGGACGAGGGCGGCCGGGAACTGCGTACGGGCGTACTGCTTCTGGAAGTACTGCGGCGGCAGGTAGACGTACGCGGGCGCCGCTATCCCCGTGCGAGCGCCGTTGATCTGGACCTTGTCGATCCGGCCCGCGCGCTTCGGGCTGCCGCCGCCCGGGGTGCCGACGCTCTGCGTCCCGACCACCCTGAGCTGCTTCGAGGGGCCCTCGCCGTGCTCCACGACGACGCCCATGTCCTGGTCGGTGCCGAGCAGATCGGCCCACGAGGCGTAGAAGCCGAAGTAGAAATTGGCCGAAAGACCCCCGGCGGCGAGGATCGAGAGCTGGGTCGCCAGCAGCACGCCGATCCGTCCGAGCACCGCGGGCGCGCTGCGGCGGGCCAGCCGCGGCCACAGCCACACGGTCAGCGCGAACAGTAAAACCGCCGCCACGACGGCGAGCAGCAGGACTTTCTTGCTGGTAAGACCCATGGCCGGCTTCCTGTGCGGGCGACCCGGCGCCGTCCGTGTCGCGGTGGAGGTGGTGCCACCGCTTCCCGGCTCATGGACACATGGAGTCCGGCAGGCGCAACCCGGGCCCGGGAATCGGCGTCCTAGAGGGCGCAAATTTGTCCGGATGGCGCGAGCAGCCGCCGCAATATTTCCCGACGGAGCCACGCGAAGCGATGTCTGTCACGGTAGATGGTGAAAAGTCCGATGCGGTTCCGGTGCGGCAGGGGCGGCTGCGCCGCCCGCTGCGCGCACCGCGTCCCGAGAAGGTGCCGGGCCGGGTCGGCACCGCCTGCACCTTCGTAGGCCTGCTGGACATCGCCGCCGGGGTCTTCCCGCGCTTCCGGCACAGCCGGATGCACGCCTTCGCCGAGGTGCTGCCCGGCGCGCTCGGCCCGTTCGCCGCCGCCCTCGCGATCTCCGCGGGCATGCTGCTCCTGCTCCTCGCGCACGGCCTCAAGCGCCGCAAGCGGCGCGCCTGGACGGCTGCCGTCGTGCTGCTGCCCGCGGGCGCGGTGGCACAGTTCCTCTACCGGCACTCCCTCCTCGGCGCGCTGCTCTCCCTCGCGCTCCTCGCGCTGCTGCTGCGCCACCGCGGCGAGTTCGCCGCCCTCCCCGACCCGCGCAGCCGCTGGAAGGCGCCGGCCAACTTCGTCCTGCTCGGCTCGGCATGCATCGGCCTCGGCATGGTCATCGTCAGCTCGCACCCGCGCAGAGTCGTCGGGGAACCCGGGTTCGCCGACCGGCTGCAGCACGTGCTGTACGGGCTCGTGGGCCTGGAGGGCCCGGTCGGCTACACGGGCCGGGTGTCCTGGACCGTCGGCTACTCGCTCGGCGCGCTCGGTCTGCTGACCGCCATCACCACCATCTACCTCGCGCTGCGCCCCGAGACCCCGGCCGCGCGGCTCACGGACGACGACGAGGCCCGGCTGCGCGAGCTGCTGGCGCGGCACGGCGGGCGCGACTCGCTCGGCCACTTCGCGCTGCGCCGCGACAAGGGCGTCGTCTTCTCGCCGAGCGGCAAGGCCGCCGTCTGCTACCGCGTCGTATCCGGCGTCATGCTCGCCAGCGGCGACCCGATCGGCGACGTCGAGGCGTGGCCCGGGGCGATCGAGCGGTTCATGGAGCAGGCGCGGCTGCACTCGTGGACCCCGGCGGTCATGGGCTGCAGCGAGACCGGTGGCCAGGTATGGACCCGCGAGACCGGTCTGGACGCGCTGGAGCTGGGCGACGAGGCCGTGGTGGACGTACCGGACTTCACGCTGTCCGGGCGCGCCATGCGGAACGTACGGCAGATGGTGAAGCGGATCGAGCGGAACGGCTACGAGACGCGGGTGCGGCGGGTGTCCGACCTGTGCGCCGAGGAGCTGGAGCGGGTCCGGCGGGCGGCGGCGGACTGGCGTGGGACCGACACCGAGCGCGGCTTCTCGATGGCGCTCGGGCGGATCGGGGACCCGGCGGACGGCGACTGCGTGATCGCCACGGCGCACAAGGCGGACGACGGCGGGGAGCAGTCCGGCGGGCTCTCCGGCGAGCACGCGGGCGGGCACGCCGGCGGACACGCGGGCGTGCACTCCCGCGGTCACTCCAGCCCGTACGGCGACGTGAAGGCCGTACTCCACTTCGTGCCGTGGGGGCCGGACGGGATGTCGCTGGACCTGATGCGGCGCGACCGCTCGGCGGATCCCGGCATGAACGAACTGCTGATCGTGGCCGCGCTGCAGGCCGCGCCGAAGCTCGGGGTGCAGCGGGTGTCGCTGAACTTCGCGATGTTCCGCGCTGCGCTGGCGCGCGGCGAGCGGCTCGGCGCGGGGCCGGTGCTGCGCGGGTGGCGCGGGCTGCTGGTCTTTCTCTCGCGCTGGTTCCAGATCGAGTCGCTCTACAAGTTCAACGCGAAGTTCCGGCCCCGGTGGGAGCCGCGGTTCCTGGTCTTCGGGAACACCCGTGACCTGCCGCGCATCGGCTTCGCCGCGATGCAGGCGGAGGGCTTCGTCACGCTGGGCCTGCCGCGCCCGTTCGCCCGCGGTTCGGCCGCCCGCCCCTGCGCTCACGCGCACCTCGGCGCCGTGGCCCCGGCCCACAAGCCGGAACGAGAGCCTCAGGTGGCGTAGATCGCCGTAGACCCGTCCGGCCCGCAACCCACTCGCCGAAGCTGCGTCGTCGCGGCCTAGGCTGGGGGCATGAGCACGTTGCGCGGGCGGGTGACCGGTCTTCCGGAGTGGGACCGCTGTGCGGTGATGGGCGTGGTCAATGTCACGCCCGATTCCTTCTCGGACGGCGGCCGCTGGTTCGACACCGGCGCGGCGGTCAAGCGCGGGCTGGATCTGGCCGCCACCGGGGCCGATCTGGTGGACGTCGGCGGCGAGTCGACGCGCCCGGGGGCCACGCGGGTGGACGAGGACGAGGAGCTGCGCCGGGTGATCCCGGTCGTGCGCGGCCTGGCCGCCGAGGGCGTCGTCGTGTCCGTGGACACCATGCGCGCCTCGGTCGCCGAGCAGGCGGTAGCGGCCGGGGCGGTGCTGGTCAACGATGTGAGCGGAGGGCTCGCGGACCCGGCGATGGTGCCGGTGGTGGCCGCGGCGGGGGTGCCGTTCGTGGTCATGCACTGGCGCGGGTTCAGCGAGGAGATGAACAGCCGGGCCGTCTACGGGGACGTGGTCGCGGAGGTCCTGGACGAGCTGCGGGCCCGTATGGACGCCGTGGTCGAGGGGGGCGTCGACCCGGAGCGGATCGTGGTCGACCCGGGACTCGGCTTCGCCAAGCAGGCCGAGCACGACCTGGCGCTGGTCGCCCACCTGCGGGAACTGCACGGCCTGGGCAGGCCGCTGCTGGTGGCCGCCTCGCGGAAGCGGTTCCTGGGGCGGGTGCTGGCCGGGGGAGACGGCAGCCCCCCGCCGGCCCGCGAGCGGGACGCGGCGACGGCCGCCGTCTCGGCCATCGCGGCGCGCGAGGGCGCCTGGGCGGTACGGGTGCACGAGGTGCGGCCGACGGCGGATGCGGTGCGCGTGGCGCGCGCGGTGGAGGGGGCGCTGTGACAGCTGTTCGCTACGCGTACGAGGGGATGGCGTGAGCGACGCACGCGAGGCCGCCGCCCCGCAGACGACGACGATGGCCGCACCTCTGCGCCGAGCGGGCGGAGAAGCGAACGGGGGGATGCTGTGAGCGCGGCCCGCACGGACCGCGAGCAGGTCGAGCTGGCCAACACGGCCCTCTACGAGGCCATGGAGCAGGGCGACTTCGAGGCCGTGTCCGGGATGTGGCTGGACGGCGACGTCAGCTGTGTGCACCCGGGGTGGCCGGTGCTGCGCGGTCACAGCGAGGTTCTGCGCTCGTACGCCCTGATCATGGCGAACACCGACTACATCCAGTTCTTCCTGACCGATGTCGAGGTCGCGGTCGAGGACGACACGGCGCTGGTGACCTGCACCGAGAACATCCTCAGCGGCGGGCCCGCGGAGGAGGACGGCGCCCTGGGCCCGCTCGTGGGGCAGCTGGTCGTCGCGACGAATGTGTTCCGGCGCACAGCGGATGGCTGGAAGGTGTGGTCTCATCACGGCTCACCCGTACTCGCTGACAACCAGGACGAGGAGGACGGCGAGAGCTGATCGTCAGCGTCGGCGGGGGCGTCAGCGCGGGCGTCAGCGCCGTGCCCGGGCCCACTCGTTCGAGCCGAGGGAGAGCCGGGTAGGGGTGGGAGGCAGGGCGGTGGGGTAAGCGCAGGCCGAGCCGCACGGCGGCCGGGGGAACCCGTGTCCGCAGCCCCCGTACGTGAGCGCCGTCCGTGCTCGCAGGTAGATTCGAAACGAGTGGCACCCGGGCGCTGCCCCGGTGCGCGCCGAAGGCACCCGAAGACAAGACGACCAGCAGGAGTGATTCGCGTGGACCGTGTCGCGCTGCGCGGCCTGAAGGCCCGGGGTCACCACGGGGTGTTCCCGCGGGAGCGCGAGGAGGGCCAGACCTTCATCGTGGACCTGGTGCTGGGCCTGGACACCCGCCCCGCGGCGGCCGACGACGACCTCGCGAAGACCGTGCACTACGGGGTGGTGGCGGAGGAGGTCGTGGACCTCGTGCAGGGGGAGCCGGTGGATCTGATCGAGACGCTGGCGGAGCGGATCGCCCAGCAGTGTCTGAAGCACGAGGCGGTGCGGGAGGTCGAGGTCGTCGTGCACAAGCCGGACGCCCCGATCACCGTGCCGTTCGACGACGTGACCATCACCATCACCCGGAGCCGAGTATGAGCACCAGCAGCGACCCGACCGTGCAGCCCGTGCCCGCCTCGGTGGTCCAGCAGGTGGACGCGGCCGACGTCACGTTGAGCAACCCCAAACGGGCGGTGATCGCGCTGGGCAGCAACCTGGGCAACCGCCTGGAGACGCTGCAGGGTGCGGTCGACGCGCTGGAGGACACCCCGGGGCTGCGGGTCAAGGCGGTCTCGCCGGTCTACGAGACGCAGCCGTCGGGCGTGGAGCCGGGTTCGCAGCCGACGTATTTCAACGCCGTGGTGCTGGTCAAGACGACGCTGCCGCCGTCCGCGCTGCTCGAGCGGGGGCACGCGATCGAGGAGGCCTTCGAGCGGGTGCGGGACGAGCGCTGGGGGCCGCGGACCCTCGACGTCGACATCGTGGCGTACCAGGATGTGGTCTCCCACGACCCGGTGCTGACCCTGCCGCACCCGCGGGCCCATGAGCGGGCCTTCGTGCTGGTGCCGTGGTACGACGTCGACCCGGAGGCCGTGGTTCCGGGGCGCGGCGCGGTCACCGAGCTGCTGGCGGCGGTGGGGCGCACGGGCGTGGAACCGCGCGCGGACCTGGAACTCCGGCTGCCCGAGTAGTCGTTAGGCTCCCGGGTAGGGGCCGCGGGCGGGCGGGCACGGTCGGGCTCTGTCGGGCTCAATTGGGCTCGGGCGCCATCGCGAGGAGAGAGAGCCAGTGAAGCAGCTGCGGGTCAGGGTCCTGTTCGGGCTGTTCGCCGTGGCCGGGGTGCTGTCCTGGGCCGGTGCGCGCCTTTGGGACACCTTCGGCACGCTGCCCAGGGTTCCGGTGGCGGCCCCGATCGTGCTGGGGGCGATCGCGGCCGTGCTGGCCGCGACCGCGCTGTCGCTGCGCGCGCGGCTGAAGGCGCAGCGGGAGCGGCGGCCCGGCGCGAAGGGCGTGGATCCGCTGGTGGCCGCCCGGGCTGTGGTCTTCGGGCAGGCGAGCGCGCTGGTGGCGGCGCTGGTGGCGGGGATGTACGGCGGGGCGTTCGTCTTTCTGCTGCTCGACGGCCTGGACGCCGGGCCGCGGCGCGACCAGGCGATCTACGCGGGCCTGTCGGTGGTTGCGGGGATCGCGGTGGTGATCGCGGCGCTGTTCCTGGAGCGCGTCTGCAAACTCCCGGAGGACGAGGACAAGGACGAGCCGGAGGGCGCCGCGCCGGCATAGCCGTCGCTGGGCGGGCGGCTGCGCGATAGCCGTCGCTGGGCGGGCGGCTGCGCGATGGGCCCTCGCTGGGCGGGCGGCTGCGCGATAGCGTCGCCGGGCGGGCCGCTCCTCGCCTGCTACCTTGCTGCCGCCGCTGCGCGCCTGCGACCCTGCTGCCGCCGCTGTGCGGCGGGCACCTCCCCGCCCGCCTGCCCGCCCTTTGAAGGGGCTCTGCCCCTTCAACCCCCGCTGCCTGTCTCCCCGCGCCGCAGGAAAACGGGCAGCGAGTCGGGCAGAAGACGGGGCGGCCGCGAAGAAATCCCGCCTCAGGCGACGGACGAGTCCCGCAGAGGCGACGCCTGTCCGGCGGGGGGCGAAGTGGGCAGGGCGGGACGATTTTCCTGCGCGTCAGCGGAGTACCCGGCGCTGGGCGGCCAGCCCGGTTAGGGCGGTCCCGTGGTGTCGGCTCCCCGCCTGGTCCGCGGCCTGTCCGGTAGGCGGCGAAATGGGCAGTGGGGCTGGCGTGTCAGTGGAATACGCGGCGCGGGAGCGGCTGCCCGGCAGGGATGGCCTGCCCGACAGGGGGAGTAGCCAGTGGGGGTGGATTTCCGGTGCGTCAACGGAACACGGGCGCGGAGCTGCCTGCCCGGCAGGGCGGATCGCGGCCTTGGTGGTCTGTCCGGGGGGGCGGGCCCGCAGCGTCGGCGGGCTGTCCGATAGGGGTGGAATGGGCAGTTGAGGGTGGTTTTTCTGGCGCGTCGGCGGGATGCGTGGCGCGGAGTTGACCGCCCGGTGGGGGCGGAGGTCGCAGCGCGGAGTGGCCCGCCCGGCGGGGGTTACGCTCCGGCCACCGTCTCGAGGTCGACGTCCTCGCGGGCGATGGCGTTGGCGTCCGCGTCGATGGATCGGCGAAGGGCCTCGTGGAGGCGAGCCGGGGTGAGGACGCCGAGGAAGCGGTCGCCTTCGACGACCGCGATCCAGCCCGCGTCGTGCTGGAGCATCGTGCTGAACGCCTGCTTCAGGGTGGCGCCGAGCGGCAGCCAGGCCTCCATGCGGCGGGCGTGCTCCCGCACCGTGCCCACCGCCCTGCCGGAGCTTCCGGAACTCCCCGAGCTTCCGGAACCCCCCGAGCCTCCGGGACTCCCCGAGCTTCCGGAACCCCCCGAGCCTCCGGAACCCCCCGCGCTTCCCGACGTCGCCGCGTCCAGCGAGATCCAGCCGTGCAGGTTCCCGGAGTCGTCCAGGACGACCGCCCAGCGTGCGCCCTCGTCGGTCAGCCGGGCCGCGGCCTTCGGGAGCGGGTCGTCGAGGTGGACGACCGGCGGCTGTTCGAGGTCGCCCTTCTCGATCGCGGTCACGGACAGCCGCTTGAGGCCGCGGTCCGCTCCGACGAAGTCGGCGACGTACGGCGTGGCGGGCGCGCCCAGGACGGCCGCGGGCGGGTCGAACTGCTCGATGCGCCCGTCCCCGTAGACGGCGATGCGGTCCCCGAGCCGTACCGCCTCCTCGATGTCGTGGGTGACGAAGAGGACGGTCTTGCGGACCTGGGACTGCAACCGCAGGAACTCGCTCTGGAGGCGCTCGCGCACGACCGGGTCGACGGCGCCGAAGGGCTCGTCCATGAGCAGTACGGGCGGGTCGGCGGCGAGCGCGCGGGCGACGCCGACGCGCTGGCGCTGGCCGCCGGAGAGCTGGTCGGGGTAGCGGCCGCCGTATACGGACGGGTCGAGGCCGACCAGGTCGAGCAGTTCGGCCGCGCGGTCGCGGGCCTTCCTGCGGTGCCAGCCGAGGAGGTGCGGCACCGTGGCGGTGTTGTCGAGGACGGTCTTGTGCGGGAAGAGGCCGACCTGCTGGATGACATAGCCGATACGGCGCCGCAGCTCCACCGGGTCGATGGCCGAAATGTCCTCACCCTCCAGGAAAATCCGGCCGGAGGTCGGCTCGATGAGCCGGTTCACCATCTTCATCGTGGTGGTCTTGCCGCAGCCGGAGGGTCCGACGAGCGTGACCAACTCGCCTTCCGCGACCTCGAAGGACAGGTCGTCCACGGCGGTCGTGCCGTCGGCGTAGCGCTTGGTGACGTGGTCGAAGCGGATCATGGCACCCCATTGTGGCTGGTCCCGGGCCGGGATTTATGAAGAGCGTATTGCCGCGGTATGGCGATCTTCACCGATTGTCAGTCCTTGGAGATAGGGTCGCCAGGCATTGGAACGAGCAGGCCGGGGGAGGTGGAGGGGCATGGGTGAGCGGGGCTGCCTGAGGGCGAACGACTGGATCTGCGGCGAGTACGTCAGCAGCCGGAGCCAGGAGTTGGTGGACGCCACGGTCGAGCATGTCGGGATCACGTCCGCCTCGGTCGCCATCGGCCTGCTGGTCGCCTTCCCGCTGGCGCTGCTCGCCCGGCGGCGCGGCGCCTTCGCCGGGCCCGTGCTCGGCCTGACCTCCGTGCTCTACACCGTGCCGTCGCTCGCCATGTTCTCGCTGCTGATGCCCCTGTTCGGGGTCTCGGTCTCCGTGGTGGTCACAGGGCTCGTGCTCTACTCGCTGACGGTCCTGGTGCGGAACATCCTGGCCGGACTCGACGCGGTGCCCGATGAGGCCAGGGAGGCGGCCCGCGGGATGGGTTACGGGCCGATACGCCTGTTGTTCGAGGTCGAACTGCCGCTCTCGCTGCCCGCGCTGCTCGGGGGCGTGCGCATCGCCGCGGTGTCCACGATCGCCCTCACCACGGTCGGCGCGATCGTCGGCTACGGCGGTCTGGGCACGCTCATCCTGGAAGGCCTCGACAGCAACTTCAAGGCGCAGGTGCTCACCGCCTCCGTCATCTGCGTGGTGCTCGCGGTGGCCGCGGACGTGCTGCTGCTCGCCGTACAGCGGGTGCTCACGCCATGGACCCGGGGCCGGGTGCGCGCGGGAAAGGGGGCCTGACGGATGGGCGCGATCGCGGATTCCTGGACATGGCTGACCACGGGCGCCAACTGGGCGGGGGAGAACGGGGTGTGGCACCGGCTGGCCGAGCACCTGTACTTCAGCTCGGTGTGCCTGCTGCTGGCCTGCGCGATCGCGCTGCCGATCGCGCTGTATCTGGGGCACATCGGGCGGGGCGGCGCGCTCGCCGTCAACCTCTCCAACGTGGGGCGGGCGGTTCCGACTCTGGCCGTGCTGGTGCTGCTGACACTCACCCCGCTCGGTAAACAGGGCGACCTGCCGACGATCATCGCGCTGGTGCTGTTCGCCGTGCCGCCGCTGCTGACCAACGCCTACATCGGGATGCGGGAGGTGGACGCGGCGGTGGTGGAGGCGGCCCGCGGGATGGGCATGTCGGGGCGCCAGCTGTTCCTCCGGGTCGAACTCCCCCTCGCCTACCCGCTGATCATGACCGGTCTGCGGTCCGCCGCTGTCCAGGTCGTCGCCACCGCGACGCTCGCCGCGATGGCCGGAGAGGGCGGTCTCGGCCGGATCATCACGAACGGCTTCAACACGTACAACACCCCGCAGGTGGTGGCCGGAGCGGTGCTCGTGGCCGCACTGGCGCTGCTCGTCGAAGCCGTGCTCGTCGCCGCCGGGCGACTCCTGGACCCCATGCGGCGGCGTACTGCCGCGGCAGCCCCTGCCAGGGCAGTGGCCACGGCAGTGTGAGAAACGATCGGTTGGATGGTGATTCCCATGAGCAGGACCCCGCGCGCGAGGCGTGGAGTACGGGCGGCGGGCGCGGCTCTGGCCGCCGTCGCGCTGGCGGCCACGGCTGCCGGGTGCGGTGGCGAGAGCCTGGAGGAGAAGGACAGCAGCTCGGACACGGGCAGCGGTGGGGGCAAGAAGGGCTCCTTGGTGATCGGTTCGGCCGGCTTCACCGAGTCCGCGCTCCTGGCCGAGCTGTACTCCCAACTGCTGGAGGACGACGGCTACGGCACGGAGATCAAGACCCTGAAGAACCGTGAGCTGTACGAACCGGCGCTGGAGAAGGGCCAGATCGACGTCGTACCGGAATACGCCGCCACGCTCGCCGAATTCCTCAACACGAAGAAGAACGGGCCGAAGGCGGAGCCGGTCGCGTCCAGCGATGTGGACAAGACCGTCGAGGCGCTGAAGAAGCTCGCCGAGCCGAAGGGACTGAAGGTCCTCCCCGCCGGTGAGGCCGTCAATCAGAACGCCTTTGCCGTGACCAAGGAATTCGCCACCGAGCACCACCTCAAAACCCTCTCGGACCTGGGGAAGTCGAAGCAGAAGATCAAAATCGCGGCGGGCGACGAGTGCGACCTCCGGCCGTTCTGCCGGCCGGGGCTCGAGAAGACGTACGGCATCGACATCACCGAGATCGACCCCAAGGGCGTCGGCACGCCGCAGGCCAAGCAGGCGGTCAAGGACGGCACCGACCAGCTGGTGCTCACCACCACGACCGACGCGACGCTCGAGGACTTCGGCCTGGTGCTCCTCGAGGACGACAAGGGCCTGCAGAACGCCGACAACGTACTGCCCGTGGTGAACGCGAAGGACGCGGGCGACAAGGGCGTCGAGGCGGCTCTCGGCAAGCTCACGAAGGTCCTGACGACCGACGACCTGATCCAGCTGAACCGGAAGATCGACGCGGAGCGGCAGAAGCCCGCGGATGTGGCGAAGGAGTACTTGGAGTCCAAGCGATTGCTGAAGGGGTAGCGGCAACGCAACCGGCGGAAAACAGATTGGCTGCTGCCTCCCCACGCGTACCGCACGCACGGTAAGTTTCTGGCCATGCCACGTGGACGTCACCGCCATTCGCCGCCCCTGCACAGGCTTCTTCCCCCTTCGGCGGTCGCCGGCGCGTCAGTCGCCTGCGCCTCCGGTGCCTGGCTGCTCGGCGATCCCGTGGCGCTCCGTGTGCTGGTGGCGGCCGCTGCCGCCGCCGCTGTCACCGGCGCGGTCCTGATGCGTTCCTGGGACCGCGCCGCGGGCAAGCGCGTCGCCGAGCTCACCCGGGCCCGCCGCAGCGACGAGTGGCGCGCCGAGGAGCGGATAGCCGAAGTCGAGGGCGACCTCGAGGAGTCGCGCGAGATGCGTGCCGCCCTCGAGGCCAAGCTGCGCGCCAAGCGCACCGAGCTCTCCCGGCTGCGCAACGAGCACGCCGAACTGCTGCGCCGGTACGCGACCGCCGAGACCGAGCGGGCGAGCGCGCTGGAAGGCCGCAGGCTGCTCGCGCTGGAGGCGGCGGCCCCGGCCAAGGAGCTGACCGCGGCGTCCGCCAACGGCCTCCTCGACGCCAACGGCGCCCCGACTCCCGGCGCGTACGCCAAGGCCGACCGGGCGCTCACCGAACTGATCCGCAACGGCGCCCGCCAGCACGCGAAGCGGACGGTCGAAGCCGCCCGCCGCCGCGACCTCGCCGAGCGGGAGCGGGAGCAGGAGCGCGCGGGGGAGGAGCAGGCACAGGGGAAGCACGCGGCGGCCACCGGGGAGGGCACCGGGTTCCGTTCGGCCGCCGACTCCGCCGGCTCAGCCAATTCCCCCCATTCCGCTGACTCCGTCGACACCGCTGACGCCGCTGCCCATTCCGCCGACGCCCCTGCCGGCTCCGCCGGGGCCGAGGCCGATGCCGATGCCGGGACCGAAACCGACGACGCGGCGGGGTCAGACGACGACGGCCGCAAAGTGCCGGTGGCCGCCGCGGTCGTGCCGTACGCGCCGCTGCGCCGCCCGACGTCCCGCGTCGAAGGGGGCTTCGACTTCTTCGGCGCCAAGTCCGGGGGCCGCAAGCGCCCGGAGCGGCCCGCCCTGGCCTCGGCACAGCGGCCCGAGCTGGCGGCGGCCCCGTCGCCATCGCCGGTCCCGGCGGAATCCGACGAGGACTTGGCGGCCGGGGATTTGGCGGCCGGGGACTCGGCGGCCGAGAACGTGGTAGCCGAGGACCTGGCGGGGGAGGACCTGGCGGACGTCGTCGGTGCCGAGGCGCTGGCCGCCGCCCGCGAGGAGGAAGCCGACGGGGGCGAGGTCATCGACCTCACCGAGCACGACGAGACCGAGCAGATCGACGTACGGGAGCTGCGCGCCCACTCGTCCTGAAGGGCGGTGGCTGTCCGGCTGTCCGGCTATCGGGCTGTTCGGTGAACAGCGTGAATGACCCCGCTATTTGGTGAAGAGTCCGGTTACTTGTCGATGTCGCCCACGACGAAGAACATCGAGCCGAGGATCGCGACCATGTCCGCGACCAGCGTCCCCGGCAGCAGCACCGTCAGCGCCTGGATGTTGTTGTACGACGCCGAGCGCAGCTTCAGCCGGTATGGCGTCTTCTCGCCCTTGGACACCAGGTAGTAGCCGTTGAGCCCGAGCGGGTTCTCGGTCCACGCGTACGTGTGCCCCTCCGGCGCCTTCAGCACCTTCGGCAGCCGCTGGTTGACCGGCCCCTGCGGCAGTTCCTCGAGCCGGTCGAGGCACGCGTCCGCCAGCTCGAGTGAGTTGTGCGTCTGGTCCAGCAGGCACTCGAAGCGGGCCAGGCAGTCGCCCTCGGTCCTGGTGACCACCTTCAGGACGTCCCGCAGCTCCCCGTACGCGAGATACGGCTCGTCGCGCCGCAGGTCGAAGTCGACGCCCGAGGCGCGGGCGATCGGCCCGCTCACGCCGTACGCGTGCACCGCCCCGGCCGCCAGTACGCCGACGCCGCGCGTGCGGCCGCGGAAGATCTCGTTGCCGAGCACCAGCCGGTCGTACACGTCCATCCGCGAGCGCACCTCGGCCACCGCGGCCCGCGCCCGGCCGAGCCAGCCCGCGGGGAGGTCCTCCTTCAGCCCGCCGACCCGGTTGAACATGTAGTGCATCCGGCCGCCGGAGATCTCCTCCATGACGTGCTGGAGATCCTCGCGCTCCCGGAACGAGTAGAAGATCGGGGTGATTCCGCCCAGTTCGAGGGGGTACGAGCCGAGGAACATCAGGTGGTTGAGCACCCGGTTCAGCTCGGCGAGCAGCGTCCGCATCCAGACGGCGCGCTCGGGCACCTCCATGCCCAGCATCCGCTCGACGGCGAGCACGACGCCCAGTTCGTTGGAGAAGGCCGACAGCCAGTCGTGGCGGTTGGCGAGCACGATGATCTGGCGGTAGTCGCGGGCCTCGAAGAGCTTCTCCGCGCCCCGGTGCATATAGCCGACCACCGGCTCCGCGTGCTGGATCCGCTCGCCGTCCAGCACGATCCGCAGCCGCAGCACGCCGTGCGTGGACGGGTGCTGGGGCCCGATGTTGAGCACCATGTCCGTGCTCTCCGCCGCACCGCCGATCCCGACTGTCGTCTCCGTCATGAGGACAGTCTCGCAGCTCCTTCTCCCGCTTACGCTGGTGGCATGGACACGGGGATAGGGCAGGGCGCCGGGGCGGGGCGGCAGGACGCCGGGGCGGGACGACGAGAGGCCGCTGAATCGGGGCCGGATGCCGCTGAACCGGACCCGGGAGCGGACGCCGCTACCGTCTGGACGGGCCTGCCGGGGGGACTGCTGCGCATGCGGCGGCTGCTGCTCGTGAGTACGCTGCCACCGCTCGCCGTGGCAGCAGCGGCCGTGCTGTGGCCGCTCGCCGGTCCCGGCTGGGCCGCGGCGGCCGCGCTCCCGCTGCTCGCGCTCACCGGCTGGGGCTGGTGGATGACCGGCCGCAACTGGCGCTCCTGGCGGTACGCCGAGCGCGCCGACGACCTGCTGCTCAGCCGCGGAGTGCTGTGGCAGGAGCTGACGGTGGTGCCGTACGGGCGGATGCAGCTCGTCGAGGTGACCTCGGGGCCGCTCGAGCGGCGCTTCGGCCTCGCGAGCGTCCAGCTGCACACGGCGGCCGCCGCGAGCGACGCCCGTATCCCCGGCCTGCTGCCGGAGGAGGCGGCGCGGCTGCGCGAACGGCTCACCGAGCTCGGCCAGGCGCGATCGGCGGGGCTGTGACGGGGCCGGAGCCGGCGGCCATACCGTCGGACGTACCTTCGGCCGTTCCGGGGGGCGCGCCGGGTGGCGTATCGGGGGAGCCGCCGGACGCGGGGGTGGAGCGGCGGCTGCATCCGGTGACCCCGCTGCGCCGCGCCTGGGCACCGATCGCCGTGGCCGCCGGCGTCATCGTCCACGACCTCGGCCAGGCGCAGAAGTGGATCGCCGAACTGACCGTCGGCCTCGCGCTGCTGGGCCTCGCCGTGCTGATACCCGTCGCGGGCGCGTACGGCTTCCTGTCCTGGTGGTTCACGCACTTCTCGGTCACCGGCACCGAACTGCGGATCCGTACGGGGCTGGTCTTCCGGCGCACCGCGCACATCCGCCTCGACCGGCTCCAGGCCGTGGACGTCACCCAGCCGCTGCTCGCCCGCTTCCTCGGCGTCGCCAAGCTCAAGCTCGACGTCATCGGCACGGAGGACAAGGACGAGCTGGCCTTCCTGAGCGAGAAGGAGGCGCGGACGCTGCGCGCGGAGCTGCTGGCGCGGGCGGCGGGCATCGCGCCCGAGGCGGTACGGGAGGCGGGCGAGGCGCCCGTACGGCGGCTGGTGCGCGTCGAGCCGCGGGTCCTTGCGGTGTCGCTGCTGCTGATGGCGAGCACCTGGACGGCGCTGGCCGCGGCCGTCGTGGGACCGCCGGTGGTGTGGCTGGTGAGCGGCAGTCCGTGGGCCGCGATCGCGACCGCGCTGCCCTTCCTGGGCGGGGTGTGGGCGAGCAGCGGGGGCCGGTTCGTCGCCGAGTACGACTGGACGGTCGGCGAATCCCCGGACGGGCTGCGGCTCGATCACGGGCTGCTCGACCGCGAGCACGAGACCGTGCCGCCGGGGCGCGTGCAGACCGTGCGGATCGTGGAGCCGCTGCTGTGGCGGCGGCGCGGGTGGGTCCGGGTGGAGCTGGACGTTGCGGGCTCCAAGAACGACGTCCTGCTGCCGGTCGCCGAGCGGGCCGTCGCGGAACGGGTCATCGGCCGCGTCCTGCCCGGCGTCGACCTGCGCGCCGTGACGGAGGCGCTGGAGCCGCCGCCGCGGCGGGCGCGGTGGCGGGTGCCGGTGTGGTGGCGCGGGTACGGGTTCGCGGCGGACGGGCTGGTGTTCGCGGCCCGGCATGGGCTGCTGGGACGCTCGCTGTCCCTGGTCCCGCACGCGAAGGTGCAGAGTGTGCGGCGGACGCAGGGGCCGTGGGAGCGGCGGCTCGGGCTGGCGGGGGTCCACGTGGACACGGGCGCGAACAAGACGGTCACGGCGAGGCTGCGCGACGCGCCGGATGCGGCGCGCATCACCGCGTCCCAGGCGGACCACTCGCGCACGGGCCGCCGCAACTCCATCCCGGACCGCTGGCTCACCCCGGACTGACGAACCCGACGGCGGGCCTCGGGCGGGGCGTCTTCCGACCCACCACCGACCCGTGGACGGCACGGGGTCCGGACGGAGTCCGGGGCACGGCTGCTGTTCCGGGCGAGCGGGCCGGGTCAGCCCGGTCGGCCGGTGGCCGCGCGGGCGAGGCCCGCCGCGGTCAGGAACTCAGGTGCCAGGCCCATCGGCTGAATGAGCCAGGTGAAGGCTCCCAGGCCCGCCGGGTCGGTGAGCTCGGCGGCCTCGCCCGCCGAGCTCAGCGCGCGCACGTACGCGGCGGGGTCGCTCGACGCGAGCGCGAGGGGCGGTCGGCCGCCGGCGACGCCCAGCGCGCGCAGCGCGTGGCCCTGGGGCAGCAGGACGGGGTCACGGGCTCCGCCGGGGACGGCTTCCGCACCTGCCGACGCACAGGCGTCCAGCGCCACGTGGGCCGTGATGTCGCACGAGCCGTCCGGCACCGGCTGGACCTCGCGGCCGTCGCGGAAGCCCGTCAGCGATCCGAAGGGCGGGCGGGCGGTGCGGGTGTGCCCGTAGTCGACGGCGACCGCGAGACCGCGGGCCAGACACCGCACGGCCCGCGCCCACGCCGCGTCCCGCGGCCTCCCAACCTCCGCCCGCAGCCCCGCAACCGGGCTCGGCGCGGCGTCGCGTGCCTCGCCGCTCTCCGCGTCCGCCTCTACGGCCAACGCCGCGTCCCGCGGCCCGTTGATCCCAGCCCCGAGCCCCGGATCCCCCGACGACCCCGGCTCACCTGCCAGCGGATCCACCGGCGGCTCCGGCGGCCACCATCGCCGCAGCCAGGCCGCGTCGGCGCCCGTCACCTGAGCGCCCAGCCGCTCCGAGCCGTCCGGGGCGACCAGGACCGTTCGCGGGGTGCCCGACGCGTCCCACTCCGCGACGTCCACCGGTACGTCGTCGAGCCACTCGTTGGCGAAGAGGAGCCCCGTGACGGATTCCGGTTCCGGGAGTTCGCGGAGCCACTCGATGCGCTCGTCGAGGTCTTCCGGCCGCTCCGCCCGTTCCACCGCGCGGAGCCGCAGCCGCGCGCCCAGCTCGCGCGGCACCGCGCCCAGCACACCCGCAAGCAGCTCCCCGCGCCCGGCCCCCACGTCCACCACCGCCAGCTCGTCCGGCCGCCCCAGCGCCTCGTCCACCCGCGCCAGCAGCTCGGCGACGGCACCCGCGAAGAGCGGTGATGCGTGCACGGACGTGCGGAAGTGGCCCGCCGGGTGCTCCCGTACGAAGAAGCCGTCCGGCCCGTACAGCGCCTCCTCGGTCGCCTCGCGCCACCCCCGCCACAGCGCCCTATCGCTCACCACGCCCCCACCGTAAGGGCGAGCGGGCGCGGCGGCCTCGCCCACCTCCCACCCGCTCCCGCCCGCTTCCCATCCGCCACCCGTCCACCTTGGGGAGTACGTGCCCGGCACAGGGATCGGCCCTCCGGTTGACCCCGGCACGTACGCGGTCTGCCTACGCTGGGTTACGTGCAGCGCCTCTATGACTTCCTCCGCAGGCACCCGACAGGGGTCGACAGCTTCTGGGCTGTCATCCTGCTCGGGTTCAGCGGCCTGTGGCTGGTCGAGGACACGCTCCTCGGCAGTGCGGAGCGGCCCGCGGCGGTCTTCGTGGCGCTCGCGCTGTGCACCGTGATCGCGCTGCGCCGCCGCGCGCCGGAGAAGATGCTGGTGCTGGCTGCCGCCATGGGCGTCGTGCAGCTCGTCACGGACGTCCAGGTCAACCCGGCCGACTTCGCGATGCTGGTGATCGTCTACACCAACGCCGCCAACGGCGCCCGCTGGGCCTCCCGGTTCGCCCTGGTCGGCGGCCTGGCCGCGCCCACCATCGCCAACACCCGGTGGTCGAGCGACTACTCGAGCGGCTTCGAGAACGTCGTCGCCACCGTCTTCATGACCGTCCCCTTCGCCCTCGCCTGGGTCCTCGGCGACTCGCTCCGCACCCGCCGCGCGTACTACGCGCAGCTCGAGGAGCGGGCCGCCCGCCTGGAGAAGGAGCGCGAGGCGCAGGCCAAGGTGGCCGTGGCCGCCGAGCGGGCGCGGATCGCGCGCGAGCTGCACGATGTCGTCGCGCACAACGTGTCCGTGATGGTGGTGCAGGCGGACGGCGCCGCGTACGTCCTGGACGCCGCGCCCGATCAGGCCAGGCAGGCGCTGGAGACGATCTCCGGCACAGGGCGTCAGGCGCTCGCCGAGATGCGCCGGCTGCTCGGCGTGCTGCGCACCGGGGAGCCGGGCGAGTCCGGCGACTACGTGCCGCAGCCCGACGTCGGCCAGCTCGACGACCTCATCGAGCAGGTGCGCGGCGCCGGCCTGCCCGTGGACTTCCGGGTCGAGGGCAGACCGCGCCCGCTCCCCAGCGGCGTGGAGCTGACCGCGTACCGCATCGTGCAGGAGGCGCTCACCAACAGCCGCAAGCACGGCGGCCCGGACGTCGGCGCCACCGTCCGCCTCATGTACGGCGACGCCGAGCTGGACCTGCTCGTCGAGGACGACGGGCGCGGCGCGCAGCACGAGCTGTACGAGGACGGCGGGGCGGACGGCCTCGGGCAGGGGCTGATCGGAATGCGGGAGCGGGTCGGGATGGTCGGCGGCCGCCTCGACGCCGGGCCGCGGCCGGGGGGCGGCTTCCGGATCAGCGCGGTGCTGCCCCTGAAGGCGGGCGGCTGAGGGCCAGCGCTTCGTTAGCGGTGCGTTAAGGGAACGGCAGCCGCTGTCGGCAAGCTCAGTGGCACACCGAGCGAAAGCCTCGCCGGGGTCACCTCTCCACTGATGACGAAGAAGGTTTTCCACATGCGTGCCATCCGCTCCCGAGTCCGTACGTTCGCCGGTGCCGGTCTGCTGGTGAGCGCCGCCCTGCTGGCCACCGCCTGCCAGCCGTTCGGCGCCGAGAGCGCGGGCTCCGGTGACTCGTCGTCCGCGTCATCCGCCCCGGTCGTGTCCGGCAAGGACACCAAGTCCGGCTCGTCCGCCACGGACAAGAGCCGGAGCACCGCCGAGACCTCCACCACGAAGGGCAAGGGAACCGAGGACGGCGCCGGCTCCGGCTACGACACCGGCAACGGCGAGAGGGAGCAGGTCGGGCAGACCTGCGGTGCCAACGACATTTCCTGGAGCACCAGGGAGGAGTCGCGGGCCGGCGGCTACATCCTGATCATCGCGAAGGCCAAGCCGGGCATCACCTGCGAACTGCCCGCCGGGCTTCCCACGGTGGCCTTCGGATCCGACGGCACCCAGGCGGGCAACGCTGAGCAGGCCGTAGGCGAGCAGATCACGCTGAGCGAGGGAACCACCGCCTATGCCGGGGTGAACCCGAAGACCACCAAGGGAAACGGTGGCAAGGAACTGGACAGCATCATCGTGGCCGTCGGCAGCGACGACCCGAACCCGGTCTCCCTGCCGGTCGGCACCATGACCGTCGACGAGCCGATCGTCACCAACTGGCACACCTCCGCAGCGGATGCGGTTCCCTTCGACGGCGGAACGGACGAGTAGCCGTCACGGAACGGCTACCAGCCCCGCCCGGACCGCGGGACCCGGGCGGGGCTTTCCGCTGCGTACGCTGGCTGCATGACTGAGCCTGAGCCCAACGCAGAGCAGCAGCCGGTGAGATGTGTACGAGTCATGCTCGTCGACGACCAGGTGCTGCTCCGCACCGGGTTCCGCATGGTGCTGCAGGCGCAGCCCGACATGGAGGTCGTCGCGGAGGCGGGGGACGGCGTGGAGGCCCTGGAGGCGCTGCGCGCGACGGAAGTCGACGTGGTCCTCATGGATGTCCGGATGCCGCGGATGGACGGGGTTGAGGCGACCCGCCGCATCTGTGAGGGAGACGGGGCTCCCCGGGTCCTGATACTGACGACCTTCGACCTCGACGAGTACGCCTTCTCGGCGCTGAAGGCGGGCGCGAGCGGCTTCATGCTCAAGGATGTGCCGCCTGGCGAGCTGCTGGCGGCGATCCGGGCGGTGCACAGCGGCGACGCGGTCGTCGCGCCGAGCACCACCCGGCGGCTGCTCGACCGCTTCGCGCCGATGCTGCCGAGCAGCGCCGCCGACTCCTCGCACGCCGAGCTGAAGCGGCTGACGGACCGCGAGCGCGAGGTGCTGCTGCTGGTCGCGCAGGGCCTGTCGAACGGCGAGATCGCGGCGAGGCTCTTCCTCTCCGAGGCCACGGTCAAGACGCATGTGGGCCGCATCCTCACCAAGCTGGACCTGCGGGACCGGGTCCAGGCGGTGGTGCTGGCGTACGAGACGGGGCTCGTGCGGGCGGGGAGCGGCGGGGGTGGAGCGCAGTAGCGTTCCGCAACGCGGACCCGGCTCAGCCGCGCGGATCCGACTCCGCTACGCGCGCGTGGCAGCCGGATCGAGCTCGTCCTCCTACGGGCCCAGCCCGTCCGACCGGCCCAGCCCGTCCGACCGGCCCAGCCTGGCCGACCGGCCCTGCCGGTCCAGTCAGCCCTGCCCGTCCAGACCGTTCAGCCCGTCCAGTCGGCCCAGCCGGTCGAGGAAGTCCCCCACCGCCGCGGCCACTTCCGTTTCCGTCCACTCCAGCCCCGGCGCCGCCACCGTCACCTCGGTCATCGCGAGGCCCGGCGCCCCCGCGTCCCGCCACGCCCGGAACAGCGTCGTCCGGGTCTCCTCAGCCTGCCGCACCCCCGCCTCGGTGAGCAGCTCCGCCGGATACGGCAGCCACACCTGGAACTGGTGGGTGTGTGGCACCTCCGGGTGGATCCGGTGCCAGGGGAGACCGGCCGCCGCCAGTGCCTCCCGCAGCGCCTTCGCGACGACCTTCGCGTGCGCCACGTACTCCGGCAGGCGCGGCAGTTCCCGGTCGAGGCCGGCCAGGGCCGTGACTGCGGCGGGCCACTGCTGGAAGACCTGCCCGCCGTACCGGTGCCGCCAGGCCTTCGACTCGTCGATCAGGGGCTGCGGTCCGGCAAGCGCGGCGCCGGACAGCCCGCCCAGGGACTTGTAGAAGGAGACGTACACGCTGTCCGCGAGGGCGGCGATCTCCGGGAGCGCGCGCCCGAAGTGAGAGGTGCACTCCCACAGCCGCGCGCCGTCGAGATGCACCACCGCGTCGCGTTCCCGCGCCGCCTCCACCACGGCTGTCAGCTCCTCCCAGGAGGGCAGCACGTAACCCGCCTCGCGCAGCGGCAGTTCCAGCATCAGCGCGCCGAACGGCTCGTCCAGGTCCCGCACTTCCCGCGCCGTCGGCAGCCGCGGCTCGGTGGTCGGGTGCACCGTGCGCAGGCCGCTCAGCGCGCTGAGCGCGTCGCGTTCCCACACCTCCGGGTGCGCCAGCGGGTGGATCGCCACGGCCGGACTGCCCGTACGCCCCGCCCAGCAGCGCAGGGCGACCTGCTGGGCCATGGTCCCGGTGGGGAAGAAGGCCGCGGCCTCCGTTCCGAGCAGCTCCGCGACCCGGCGCTCGACCTCGGCGACGACCCCGTCGCCGTACGCGTCGGTCCAGTCGTCCAGGTCGTACGCGTCGCGGGCGTGGGCCGTCAGCCGTTCGAGCCGTTCGCGGATCGTCTCGCCGCGCGGCCCGCGTGCGAGCGTCCGCTCGGAGCCGCGCCAGGCCGCGAGCCTGCGGGCCCGCGCCCCGTCTTGGTTCCCGTCGGCGTTCTCGTCCGTGATCGACTTCGCACCGCCCCCGGCGTCCGTCTCCGTCATGGCGCCGATGATGTCCTACGCCCCGGCGGGCGGTCGCGGGGTTTTCGCGCGGGGGCGGAGCGCCGGGGAGGCGGGGCGGCGGGGCCGGCTCAGTGTGGTTGTCCGCAGCGTGTGTTCGTCCACAGCCCGTGGACGGCCCGTATACCCCCCGAAACACTCGCGTAGCATGGCGGGGATACGTCCGGTACCCCTGGCGGACTGGAACGGAAGGCCGTCCCGCGTGAACGCACCACATCACCCAGAGCCCAAGGACCGCCCCGCGGACCGCCCGGCCCGGCTCACCGTCGGCGTCGTCGGCGCCGGCCGCGTCGGCCCGGCCCTCGCGGCGGCGCTGCAGCTCGCCGGGCACCGCCCGGTCGCCGTCTCCGGCATCTCCGACGCCTCCGTGCGGCGGGCGGCGGACCTGCTCCCCGACGTGCCGGTCGTGCAGCCCGCCGAAGTGCTGAAGGACGCCGAGCTGGTCCTGCTCACCGTGCCCGACGACGCCCTTCCCGGCCTGGTGGAAGGCCTCGCCGAGACCGGCGCCGTACGCCCCGGCCAGCTGCTGGTGCACACCTCGGGCCGGTACGGAACCGGCGTCCTCGAACCGGCCACGCGCGCGGGGGGCCTGCCGCTCGCCCTGCACCCCGTTATGACCTTCACCGGCACGGCCGTCGACGTGCAGCGCCTCGCAGGCTGCTCGTTCGGGGTCACCGCGCCCGAGGAGCTGCGGCTGGCGGCGGAGGCGCTGGTCATCGAGATGGGCGGGGAGCCGGAGTGGATCGAGGAGTCGGCCCGCCCGCTTTATCACGCGGCGCTCGCGCTCGGCGCCAACCACCTCGTCACGCTGGTCGCGCAGTCCATGGAGCTGCTGCGCTTCGCCGGGGTCGCGTCCCCGGACCGGATGCTCGGCCCGCTGCTGGGCGCCGCGCTGGACAACGCCCTGCGCTCCGGCGACGCGGCGCTCACCGGGCCGGTCGCCCGAGGCGACGCGGGCACGGTCGCGGCCCACGTCGCCGAGCTGCGCGCACACGCGCCGCAGGCCGTCGCCGGTTACCTGGCCATGGCCCGCGCGACGGCGGACCGCGCGCTCGCGCACGGGATGCTGAGGCCGGAGCTTGCGGAGGACCTGCTGGGTGTCCTCGCGGACGGAGGGAACGCATGACGGTCCAGGTGGTGCACACCGCGGACGGGCTCCGGGCGCTCACGCGCGCGGGGGAGCGCGCCGTGGTGATGACGATGGGCGCCCTGCACGAGGGGCACGCGGCGCTGATCCGTACGGCCCGCGATCGGGTGGGCCCTGACGGGCAGGTCGTGGTCACAGTCTTCGTCAACCCGCTGCAGTTCGGTGCGGGCGAGGATCTCGACCGCTACCCGCGCACCCTGGACGCGGACCTCGTGATCGCGGAGAAGGCCGGGGCGGACGCCGTCTTCGCCCCGTCGGCCGACGAGGTATACCCGGGCGGCGAGCCGGAGGTCCGGATCAGCGCGGGACCGATGGGTGAGCGGCTCGAAGGGGCGTACCGGCCGGGCCACTTCGACGGCGTGCTCACGGTCGTGGCCAAGCTGCTCCACCTCACGGCCCCCGACGTGGCCTTCTACGGCCAGAAGGACGCCCAGCAGCTCGCACTGATCACGCGCATGGCGCGGGACCTCAACTTCCCCGCCGAGATCGTCGGCGTCCCGACCGTCCGCGAGGACGACGGCCTGGCGCTGTCCAGCCGCAACCGCTACCTCTCGGCGGACGAGCGCCGAACCGCCCTCGCGCTCTCCCGCGCGCTCTTCGCGGGCCGCGAATCGGGCCGCCGCGCGGCCGGGTCCGCTGCAGCGGAGGGGAGCGGGGGCGCGCCGAGCGGACCTGACGCGCCTGCGGCGGAGGGGCAGGGAGCGGCTGCCGCCGAGGCCGCGGCGCCCGCCGAGGTCGCCGACCCCGAGGCCGTACGGGCCGCCGCGCGGCAGGTCCTCGACGCCGCCGCCGGGCTCGAACCACCCCTCAGCCTCGATTACTTGGCGCTCGTGGACCCCGCCGACTTCACCGGCATCCCCCCGGACTTCCGCGGCGAAGCGATCCTGGCCGTCGCCGCCAGGGTCGGCACGACGCGCCTGATCGACAACATCCGCCTGGAGTTCGGAGCCGCGCGATGATCCCGCTGAGGCAGCACGTCCTCCAGCACGGAGCCCTGGCCGTGGCCGCCGGGGCGAGCGCCCTGCCGTTCGCCGTGAGCGGCGCGCACTCCCGGGCCTGGGCGCCGCTCGCCCTCGGCCTCGCACTCGTTCTCGCGCGCGTGCCGCTCGCCCGCGGATCCAGGAACCGCCCCGTGGCGATACGGGCCGCCCGAACCCCGTATCCGCATCACGCATCCGTGACCCGCCCCGGCCACAGGAGCCCGCGATGACCGACGCCGCCCCCATAACAGACGGCGCCCGCCGAACCGCCCCCACGCCGGAGTCGAACACCCTGCGCGCCCCCGCCCCCGGCTGGGCCGTCGAGGCGGACGTGGTCGTCGTCGGGTCCGGTGTCGCCGGGCTGACCGCCGCGCTGCGCTGCGCCGCCGCAGGCCGGAAGACCGTCGTCGTCACCAAGGCGCGGCTCGACGACGGGTCAACCCGCTGGGCGCAGGGCGGTATAGCCGCCGCGCTCGGCGAGGGCGACACCCCCGAGCAGCACCTCGACGACACGCTCGTCGCCGGCGCCGGACTGTGCGACGAGCAGGCCGTGCGCACGCTCGTCACCGAGGGCCCGGACGCCGTACGCCGGCTCATCGCCACCGGCGCCCAATTCGACACCTCCACCGCGACCGGCGAGATCGAGCTGACCCGCGAGGGCGGCCACCACCGGCGCCGGATCGCGCACGCGGGCGGCGACGCGACCGGCGCGGAGATCTCCCGCGCGCTCGTCGAGGCCGTACGCGACCAGGGCATCGAGACCGTCGAGAACGCCCTCGTCCTCGACCTGCTCACCGACGCCGAAGGCCGCACCGCGGGCGTCACCCTGCACGTCATGGGGGAGGGGCAGCGCGACGGCGTCGGCGCTGTGCACGCCCCCGCCGTCGTCCTCGCCACCGGCGGCATGGGCCAGGTCTTCTCCGCGACGACCAATCCCGCCGTCTCCACCGGCGACGGCGTCGCGCTCGCGCTCCGCGCAGGCGCCGAGGTGAGCGACCTCGAGTTCGTCCAGTTCCACCCCACGGTCCTCTACCTGGGCCGGGACGCGGAGGGCCAGCAGCCGCTCGTCTCCGAGGCCGTACGCGGCGAGGGCGCGTACCTCGTGGACGCCGACGGGGTCCGCTTCATGCAGGGGCAGCACGAACTGGCCGAGCTCGCACCGCGCGACATCGTCGCCAAGGGGATCATGCGGCGCATGCAGGAGCAGGACGCCGAGCACATGTACCTCGACGCCCGCCACTTCGGCGCCGAGATGTGGAGTTCCCGCTTCCCCACGATCCTCGCGGCCTGCCGCGCGCACGGCATCGACCCGGTGACCGAACCGATCCCGGTGGCGCCCGCCGCGCACTACGCGTCCGGTGGCGTACGGACCGACCTGTCGGGCCGTACGACCGTCCCGGGCCTGTACGCGTGCGGCGAGGTCGCCTGCACCGGCGTCCACGGCGCGAACCGGCTCGCCTCCAACTCCCTCCTCGAGGGCCTGGTCTTCGCCGAGCGCATCGCCGCCGACATCGTCGCCGGCGCGGGAGCGGATCGGGCCGCACGGCCCACGCCTGGGCCGGCGCCCGCCACGAGCCGGGAAGACGCCGCCGGCCCGCGGCCGGGCGGCTCAGGGGCGGCGACACCCCTGCTGGCCCCCGAGTCCCGCTTCGTCATCCAGCGCACCATGACCAAGGGGGCCGGCGTGCTGCGCAGCGCGGAGAGCCTCGCGGCTGCGGCGCTCGCGCTGGAGGCTCTGCACACCGAGGCCGTCGCCGCCCTGGCCCGGGACGGAAAGACCGCCGAGCCGTGCGTCGAGACGTGGGAGGCCACGAACCTCCTCCTGGTCTCGCGCGTGCTGGTCGCGATGGCGCGCGAGCGCGAGGAGACCCGCGGCTGCCACTGGCGTGAGGACCGCCCCTCGCGGGACGACGAGCACTGGCGGCGGCACCTTGTGGCGCGGCTCCGGCCCGGGGCCGAGCTGGTGATCAGCGTCACGGACACGGCAGACTTCCCGCCGGTGAGCCCGGTGAGCCCGGTGAGCCCGGTGAGCCCGGTGAGCCCGGTGAGCCCGGTGAGCCCGGCGAACCGCGCCGCCCCCGGCCGCAGTTCCGTAGCCGCAGGCGCGCACGCCGCCGCCGGCCCCGCCGCGCCCTTCCAGGAAGACGCCGACCGAAAAACCCATCCCGAAGGGGACTCACGTGAACACGCCTGACCGTCCACAGCCTGTGGACCTTCCGCTGCTCCAGATCGGAGGCCCCGCCGCGGGGAGCGGTCTCCCCGGCGAGGGGGCCGGCGCCGAAGCAGGAGGGTGCGGCGACGCGTGCGGCTGCGGAGGCGGCGACGACGAGGCGTACGAGCTCGATCCGATGGAGTGCGGTCTCGACCCGGACCTCGCCGAGCTGCTCGCGGCCGCGGGCCTCGACCCGGTCCAGGTCGAGGACATCGCCCACATGGCCATCGAGGAGGACCTCGACCACGGCGTGGACGTGACGACCGTCGCGACCATCCCCGGAAGCGCCGTCGCCACCGGCGACTTCACCGCCCGCGAGTCCGGCGTCGTCGCGGGCCTGCGCATCGCCGAGGCCATCCTCTCCGTCGTCTGTACCGACGACTTCGAGGTCGAGCGGCACGTCGAGGACGGCGACCGCGTCGGGCCGGGCCAGAAGCTGCTGTCCGTCCGCACCCGCACCCGCGACCTCCTCACCGCCGAGCGCAGCGCCCTGAACCTCATGTGCCGCCTGTCCGGCATCGCCACCGCCACGCGCGCGTGGGCCGACACCCTGGAGGGAACGGGCGCCGCGGTCCGCGACACCCGCAAGACGACACCGGGGCTGCGCTCCCTGGAGAAGTACGCGGTGCGCTGCGGCGGCGGGGTCAACCACCGCATGTCGCTGTCCGACGCCGCGCTCATCAAGGACAACCACGTCGTCGCCGCGGGCGGTGTCGCGGCCGCCTTCAAGGCCGTACGGACCGAGTTCCCGGACGTGCCGATCGAGGTCGAGGTGGACCGGCTCGACCAGATCGAGCCGGTGCTCGCCGAGGGCGCGGACCTGATCCTGCTGGACAACTTCACGCCCGGGCAGACCCGCGAGGCCGTCGTCCTCGTCGCGGGCCGGGCCCGGCTGGAGTCCTCCGGCCGCCTCAGCCTGGACAACGCCCGTACGTACGCGGAGACGGGCGTCGACTACCTGGCCGTCGGAGCGCTCACCCACTCCTCCCCGATCCTCGACATCGGCCTCGACCTCCGCGAGAGTTCCGGGGAGGAGCAGAGCTGATGCTGCTCACCATCGACGTCGGCAACACCCACACCGTCCTCGGCCTGTTCGACGGCGCGGACATCGTCGAGCACTGGCGGATCTCCACCGAAGCCCGCCGCACGGCCGACGAACTCGCCGTGCTGCTCCAGGGCCTGATGGGCATGCACCCGCTGCTCGGAGAGGAGCTCGGGGACGGCATCGACGGCATCTCCATCTGCTCGACCGTCCCCTCCGTCCTGCACGAGCTGCGCGAGGTCACCCGCCGCTACTACGGCGACGTGCCCGCCGTCCTGGTCGAACCGGGCGTCAAGACGGGCGTCCCGATCCTCATGGACAACCCGAAGGAGGTCGGCGCCGACCGGATCATCAACGCCCTGGCCGCCGTCGAGCTCTACGGCGGCCCGTGCATCGTCGTCGACTTCGGTACGGCCACGACCTTCGACGCCGTGTCGGCGCGCGGCGAGTACGTGGGCGGCGTGATCGCCCCCGGTATCGAGATCTCCGTGGACGCGCTGGGTGTGCGCGGCGCGCAGCTGCGCAAGATCGAACTGGCCCGCCCGCGCAGCGTGATCGGCAAGAACACCGTCGAGGCGATGCAGTCCGGCATCCTCTACGGCTTCGCGGGCCAGGTCGACGGGGTCGTGGAGCGCATGGCGCGCGAGCTCGCCGACGACCCGGACGACGTCACCGTCATCGCGACCGGCGGCCTGGCCCCGATGGTGCTCGGCGAGTCCTCGGTCATCGACGAGCACGAGCCGTGGCTGACCCTGATCGGCCTCCGCCTGGTCTACGACCGCAACGTCTCGCGGAGTTAACTCCCGCACAACCTTCCGTCGACCCCACGGGTCCTGGCGCTGAAAGGGCTTAGGGCTCCTATGGGGATGGGCGTGGGACGTATGAGGCGCAAAGGGACTCTGGCGAGGGCCGCGGCGGCCGCGGCCGTCCTCGCGGCGGCGACCGGCCTCGGAGCCGGGCAGGCCCAGGCGGCCGACCCCACGCTGCTGATCCAAGTCCCCGCGCGCTACTACGCCTACGCGGCGGACGAGGGCCCCGAAGACGGCGACCTGTTCCTCCTGCACCTGAACCTCGAAGCACCGGAAGGCGAGGAACCGCTCGCCGAGGACGTGAAGCTGACCATCGACGCGTCCTCGCTCAAGGACAAGGCTGTCCTGAAGGCGACGAACGGCAGCTGCGCGGACCCCGAGAAGGACCTGGTCTTCACCTGCGAGTACGCCTCGATCGACGGCAGGACGAGCGTGCAGCCCTTCTCCATCAAGGGCGCGGACGGCGTGAAGCCGGGATACGCGGGCATGATCGACTACACCGCCACAGCCTCCAACACCCCTGCCGCCGAAGCGAAGACGAAGGTCTTCATCGACGGCCCCAAGCTCGCCGAGCGCAGGCACCAGCCGTTGAAGGACGTGGCCCCGGGCTCCACCGTCGAGCTCACCCCGGGCGTCGCCAACCACGGTCAGCTGCCGGCAGACCAGGGCGCCGGCCTCAAGCTCTACGGGGCCGACGGCATCAAGGTCGCCCGCGAGCACAGCAACTGCCACTACAAGAGCTGGTCCGACACCTCCGCGTACTGCACCTTCGACACCCCGCTCGAGCCGGGAGCGGCGTACGAGGTCAGCGCGCCCTTCCGGTTCACGGTCTCGGACGAGCTGATGTACGGGAACATCGGCTACGACACCTGGGCCATCGGCAGCGGTGATCCGTGGGAGTACGAGGAGCCGGAGGACTACGACCAGCAGGGCAGCGGCGCACCCCTCACCCTGAACCTCGTCGACGACATCGGCTTCGAGGACTTCGGCGGCCACACCGAGCTCGTCACGACCCAGCGCGCCGACTTCCGGGCCGTCACCGGCACGGTCGAGGGCAGGGTCGGCGACACCGTCCCCATCACCCTGGGCGCGCAGAACGCGGGCCCCGGCTCGATGGACCTGACCGGCTACAGCGGCCACGGCAGCGGCACGTACGAGGTCACGCCGCCGGAGGGCACCACGGTCACCTCGATCCCCTTCCCGGGCGAGGAGGACGACTGGGCCTGCTCGCCGGCGAAGGCGGGCGCCAGGTCGTACGTGTGCGGTATAGACGAGCGCTTCGCCGGCGGCGAGAAGGACACCCTCGTCTTCAACGTCCGCATCGACAAGAAGGTCGAGGGTGCGGCGGGGAAGATCACGGTCCTCGACCGCGACGACTACCCGGCGCGGGACCCGGAGCCGGAGAACGACACGGCCACGATCCCGCTCAAGATCACCGGCGGGAGCGGAGCGGGCGGCGGCAGCGGCAGCGGGGGCGGGCCCGGCGACTCCGCTTCTCCCGCCGCGGCCGACGGCTCGTCGCCCACGGGCTCCTCCGGTACTCCGGCTGGCTCCATGGCGAGCACGGGGGCACGCGGTATCGCCCTGATCGCGGCCGCTTCGGCAACGGTCCTGGCCGCAGGCACCGCGGCGGTCGTCTTCGCCTCCCGCCGCCGCGACCGCGGATAACCACCCCCGCCACGGCCCGTAGCGCCCGACCGCCGACGCGGGCCGGTGGGGTGTGGGCCCCGGTGGGCCGACACCCCCGGCAGGTCCGGCTCAGCAAAAATTGTCCGCTTAGCACTTAAAGTCGGTTCATGCCCACGCCATACGGTTCCCGCGGCGCCATGGCGTTCAGCGCCGATGAGCTGCGCGTCCTGCGCCGCGCCCTCGCCATCGCCCTGCGGCCATCTCCCGCACCTCCCGCAGCACACCGGGAGGAGGAAGTCCAGGAGCTGTGCCGTCTCACCGAAGCCGTGGAGGAGGCGGTCCGCGAAGGCGGCAGGCTGCGCGCCTTCCTCCTCGCCGACCTCGCCCGGTACCGAGCCGCTCTCCCCGGCGCCGCCCACGGCTATCTGGAGCGCCTCGTGGACGCGCTGTCCGCCGGTTACACCCCCGGCGCCGACGATCTCGCCGCGCTCCGCTCGCTCTGCGCGGCCCCCGCCGCCAAGGCCAAGCCCGAGGCGGAGCGCCGGCGTGTGCTGCTTCGCCGCTGCGAAGCGCTGGCCGAGCAGGCCCTGCGCAACCGCCTCGCGTGCCGCACCCGGCCCGCGGCCCCTACCGCGCCCCGGGCGTCCACGGCCCCCACCGCATCCGCCGTCTCGGCCTCCACGGCCCCCGCCGCATCCACGGAGGCCACCGCGCACCCGGCCGGCCGGCTGGTCGCCCTGCCCGGCGGCCGCGCCGCCGACGAGCCCGCCAAGCCCGCGCCCAAGCCCGCCCCCAAGCCGAAGGCCAAGCCCGGGCCCGAGTCCAAGCCGGAACCGAAGCCCGAGCAGAAGCCCGAGCAGAAGCCCGCGGCCAAGCCCAAGCCGGAGCCGGACCGCAGCCCGCCGCCCCCCTCCGAGCAGCCGGGCCGTCACGTGCCCACCCCGGCCGAGGTCTTCCCGCCGCGCCGGCGCCGTACCCCGCCCCCGGGGGAGCCGTCCCGCCCCGAGCAATTGGTCGCGGTCTGACTGGCTACCCTTGACGCATGGATTACGTCTCCGCGCTGCTGCCCCCCGTGGTGATGGCCGTCGCCTTCATCGCTTTGGTCAGGACCATCGTGAAGAGCCAGGGCGGCGCCAATAAGGCCAAGGAGGACGCCGCGGTCGACGCGGCGCTGTCCCGCGCCGAGGCCGTCGGCAGGCAGGCACAGGACCGGTCCCCGCAGCCGCCGACGACCGGCGAATCACGGGCCTGACCAGCCGGATATCAGCAGCGCGTACGACAGCCCGTACGGCAGAAAGACCACAGGGCCTAGTACGGCAGGAAGACCGCAGGGCGTACGACCGGGAACACCTGTCCCGGCCGTACGCCCTTTTCGTTGCGGGAAATGATCCGATGCGAACCGGCATTCAGGACATCTCCCACTATTATTCCAATGTGGTTCGACGATTGGGTGACCTCGAGGACGCCGTGATGACGCGCGTCTGGGAGTGGAACCGGCCGGTCACCGTTCGAGAAGTCCTGGAAGACCTTCAGCAGGAACGCTCCATCGCGTACACCACGGTCATGACCGTAATGGACAACCTGCATCAGAAGGGCTGGGTGCGCAGGGAAGCCGAAGGCCGCGCCTATCGATATGAGGCGGTCTCCACCCGCGCCGCGTACTCCGCCGCACTCATGCACGAGGCATGGCAGACCAGTGACAACCTCGCGGCCGCACTCGTCGCCTTCTTCGGCATGATGTCCCAGGAACAGCGGGAAGCCCTCCGGGACGCCATGCGCGTCGTACAACTCGGCGATCCCGATGAGAGCCCGGGAGAGGCGGGGCGATAGCGTCCGCCCATGTCCCCAGTATCAAAAGAGGTCACTGTACGCCGGGCCCGGACGAGCGATGTGCCAGTCGTGCGCCGTCTCATCGACGCGTACGTGCGCGACGGCATCCTGCTCGACAAAGCGACGGTGACCCTTTACGAGGACATCCAGGAGTTCTGGGTCGCGGAGCGCGACGAGGACGGACAGGTCGTCGGGTGCGGGGCACTCCATGTGATGTGGGAAGACCTCGCCGAGGTCCGCACGCTGGCCGTTGACCCGCGGTTGAAGGGCACCGGGGTGGGGCACCAGATCCTCACGAAGTTGTTGCAGACGGCACGCTGGCTCGGCGTGCGGCGCATTTTCTGTCTCACCTTCGAACTCGACTTCTTCGCCAAGCACGGCTTCGCGGAGATCGGGGAGACGCCGGTCGACGGCGATGTCTACAGCGAGCTGCTGCGTTCCTATGACGAGGGTGTGGCCGAGTTCCTGGGCCTCGAACGGGTGAAGCCGAACACCCTCGGCAACAGCCGGATGCTTCTGCACCTGTGAGCCCCCGATGCTTCTGCAACCGGATCTGCAACGGGATCTGCAACGAGTGAAGCACGCCCCCTCACAGATGCCTATGCCGCTGCTATGAGGGCGTATGGCGATCCCTATGTCCGAATCGCGCATGTTTACCGTACTGACGGGCTGCTGAACCTCACCCAGGGGTTTGTGTTTTTCCGAGAAAGGCGGTTTCCTTTCCGTCGTACTGCTTTTTCGATGAAAGGGAATCCGGTGGCACAGAAGGTTCAGGTCCTTCTTGTCGACGACCTCGACGGTGGCGAGGCCGACGAGACCGTGACGTTCGCGCTGGACGGCAAGACCTACGAGATCGACCTCACCGCCGCCAACGCGGACAAGCTGCGTGGTCTGCTCGAGCCGTACACGAAGGGCGGCCGCCGCACCGGTGGCCGTTCCGGGGCCGGCCGCAAGGCCCGTGCCGCGGCGTCCGGCGGCACCCAGGACACTGCGAAGATCCGCGCCTGGGCGAAGGAGAACGGTTACAGCGTCAACGACCGCGGCCGCGTCCCCGCGGAGATCCGCGAGGCGTACGAGAAGGCGAACGCCTGAGCGCGCGAGGCGCTCAGTAGCCGGGCCCGGTGGCACTCCGTAGCCGCCGCGCCCACGAGCCGCACGAGATCGGGGGCGCTCTCGCTGTCGCCCCCGCGACCCCCCGGGACACCCCCGAGGGCTGCCGCGGGCAGCGTCGGCTCGACCTCGCATCCCGGCTCGGGAGGCCGCAGCCACACCGGCTGCGGCCCGGAGCCCGCGGCCGCCCGCGAGCCCGCAGGCCGGGGCGCGGGCATCCGGTCGCCCGGTCCGAGTGCGACCAGATCGAGGGCAACGCCGCTCCACTCCAGCCAGTCGAGCAGCTCCGGCAGCTGCTCCGCGCTGCCCGCGGCCACCAGGAACCTCATGCTGAGGCCGTCCAGCGCCACAGGGCCGGTTCGCGGCATGCGCCGCAGCACTGCTGACCCGGCCTCGGCCGGCAGCTCCAGGACGTCGAAGCGCAGCCCGGTGAGCAGTTCCACGGGCGGCCCGTCCGGCCGCCCGCACGCCGTGGCCCAGCCCAGCTCGCGCTCGTACCACTGCCGTACGCGGCGGGTGTCGTCGGTTGCCATGTCCGAAGCAACTGCCAATCCTCCTGAGAGTTACGCACAGTTGGTGAACGGGTACGCACTGTGGTAAGGGCGGGGGCGCGCGGGAGGGTTCCCGGGGCGCAAGGTTGTTCGCCCATAGCGGATGGCAGCGGCCCGCGCCGCATGGAGTGTCCGTGCGAGCGGGTAAGAAATTCCTAGTGGGAGAGGCGACGCGCGCGCTGGCCGGGATGGCGTTCGCCATCGGCGTAGTGGTATCGAGGGTATACGCCTGGCCTGCGGGAACATCGTCTCGCACCATCGGGTTGGAGCTGTTGTCGGCTGTTCGGGGCAGGAGGCCAAGGACGGGTGTCGGCAGTTGGAATGAGCTGTCCCCCATAGCGGGACTAGCATGCGGAAGGACAGGGAGGGGATCGTCCCCGATCTTTCTGACCGCTCTGAGGAGCGATTAACGATGTTCGAGAGGTTCACCGACCGTGCGCGGCGGGTTGTCGTCCTGGCTCAGGAAGAAGCCCGGATGCTCAACCACAACTACATCGGCACCGAGCACATCCTCCTGGGCCTGATCCACGAGGGTGAGGGTGTCGCCGCTAAGGCCCTGGAGAGCCTCGGGATTTCGCTCGAGGCGGTCCGCCAGCAGGTGGAGGAGATCATCGGCCAGGGCCAGCAGGCCCCGTCCGGCCACATCCCCTTCACCCCCCGTGCCAAGAAGGTCCTGGAGCTGTCGCTCCGCGAGGCCCTTCAGCTCGGCCACAACTACATCGGTACGGAGCACATCCTGCTCGGCCTGATCCGCGAGGGCGAGGGCGTCGCCGCCCAGGTCCTCGTGAAGCTGGGCGCCGATCTGAACCGGGTGCGGCAGCAGGTCATCCAGCTGCTCTCCGGCTACCAGGGCAAGGAGGCCGCCACCGCAGGCGGCCCGGCCGAGGGCACGCCCTCGACCTCCCTCGTCCTGGACCAGTTCGGCCGCAACCTCACGCAGGCCGCCCGCGAATCCAAGCTCGACCCGGTCATCGGGCGCGAGAAGGAGATCGAGCGGGTCATGCAGGTGCTGTCGCGCCGTACGAAGAACAACCCGGTGCTCATCGGCGAGCCCGGCGTCGGCAAGACCGCGGTCGTCGAGGGCCTGGCCCAGGCGATCGTCAAGGGCGAGGTGCCCGAGACCCTGAAGGACAAGCACCTCTACACCCTCGACCTGGGTGCCCTGGTCGCCGGCTCCCGCTACCGCGGTGACTTCGAGGAGCGCCTGAAGAAGGTGCTCAAGGAGATCCGCACCCGCGGCGACATCATCCTGTTCATCGACGAGCTCCACACCCTGGTGGGTGCGGGCGCCGCCGAGGGCGCGATCGACGCCGCCAGCATCCTCAAGCCCATGCTGGCGCGCGGTGAGCTGCAGACCATCGGTGCCACGACGCTCGACGAGTACCGCAAGCACCTGGAGAAGGACGCGGCCCTGGAGCGCCGCTTCCAGCCCATCCAGGTCGCGGAGCCGTCGCTGCCGCACACCATCGAGATCCTCAAGGGCCTCCGGGACCGCTACGAGGCGCACCACCGCGTCTCGATCACGGACTCGGCTCTCGTGGCGGCCGCCACCCTGGCCGACCGCTACATCTCCGACCGCTTCCTGCCGGACAAGGCGATCGACCTGATCGACGAGGCCGGCTCCCGGATGCGTATCCGCCGGATGACCGCTCCGCCGGACCTGCGCGAGTTCGACGAGAAGATCGCGGGCGTGCGCCGGGACAAGGAGTCGGCCATCGACTCCCAGGACTTCGAGAAGGCGGCCTCTCTCCGCGACAAGGAGAAGCAGCTGCTGGCGGCGAAGACCAAGCGGGAGAAGGAGTGGAAGGCCGGCGACATGGACGTCGTCGCCGAGGTCGACGAGGAGCTGATCGCCGAGGTCCTGGCCACGGCCACCGGCATCCCGGTCTTCAAGCTCACCGAGGAGGAGTCCTCGAGGCTGCTGCGCATGGAGGACGAGCTCCACAAGCGCGTCATCGGCCAGAAGGACGCCATCAAGGCCCTGTCGCAGGCGATCCGCCGTACGCGTGCGGGCCTGAAGGACCCGAAGCGCCCGGGTGGCTCGTTCATCTTCGCCGGCCCGTCCGGCGTCGGTAAGACCGAGCTGTCCAAGACGCTGGCGGAGTTCCTCTTCGGCGACGAGGACGCGCTGATCCAGCTCGACATGTCCGAGTTCAGCGAGAAGCACACCGTCTCGCGGCTCTTCGGCTCCCCGCCCGGATACGTCGGCTACGAGGAAGGCGGCCAGCTCACCGAGAAGGTGCGCCGCAAGCCGTTCTCCGTGGTCCTCTTCGACGAGGTCGAGAAGGCCCACCCGGATATCTTCAACTCGCTGCTGCAGATCCTGGAGGACGGTCGCCTGACCGACTCCCAGGGACGGGTCGTGGACTTCAAGAACACGGTCATCATCATGACCACCAACCTCGGCACCCGGGACATCTCCAAGGGCTTCAACCTCGGCTTCGCCGCCGGGGGCGACGTCCGGACCGGCTACGAGCGGATGAAGGCCAAGGTCAACGAAGAGCTGAAGCAGCACTTCCGGCCCGAGTTCCTGAACCGTGTCGACGACACCGTGGTCTTCCACCAGCTGTCGCAGGACGACATCATCCAGATCGTCGACCTGATGCTGGCCAAGGTGGACGAGCGGCTGAAGGACCGCGACATGGGCATCGAGCTCAGCGGCGAGGCCAAGAAGCTGCTCGCGAAGAAGGGTTACGACCCGATCCTGGGCGCCCGGCCGCTGCGCCGGACGATCCAGCGGGAGATCGAGGACATGCTCTCGGAGAAGATTCTCTTCGGTGAGCTGCGCCCCGGTCACATCGTGGTCGTCGACACCGAGGGCGAGGGCGAGGACAAGACCTTCTCCTTCCGCGGCGAGGAGAAGTCGGCGCTGCCCGACGTCCCCCCGATCGAGTCCGCGGCGGGCGGCGGTTCGGGTCCGAACCTGACCAAGGACGTCTGATCGGCCTCATCGTCGACGGATCGCTCCTCTGAACCCGGCCTGGCCCGGAACCGTAATGCGGTTCCGGGCCAGGCTTTTCGCTGTGTGGGGCGCTGCCGCGCGGCTCAGGGACGCCGGCGCGGGCGCTGCGGCCGCGGCTGCCGTGTGATCCAAGTCCCGAAAGGGACACCCGAAGGACACCGCAGAATCCCTTTTGATCTTATGCGTCCGTGACTTGCCGCACGTGGCCTACTTCACTTACTAGGTGCAATAGGGGATAGCTGTCCAGGAATGCCCGATATGCACCTCGCGGCTCCGAGGTGGCCGCCTACGTCCCCCGCCGGTCACCCTTTCCCAGGGATCAGCCCCCTCAGCTTGCGGGAACAAGGTGATGCCTTTCCGGAGTGAACGTTTTCAAGGGTTTTCCACCCGTTGTGGGGGCTCGATCAGGGCTGGCGAATAGCCCGACTTCCTACGGTATCGGCTAGTAGAAAGGCCGCTTGGCCCCTCGGAAATCGCGGGTTACCAAGGATGAGCGATCCCGGACGCACCCCGGGATCCATTCACTTCTTGGAGGAAAGCCCGTATGACGAAGCACGCCCAGAAGACCAGCACCCCGAGCAAGAACGTCCTTCGCCGCCGCGCCGGAGTCCTGGCCGTGGGTATGGGGGCTTCGGTCGTGCTGGGGACCGGGGTTGCGCTCGCCGCGGCGGGTGGCTCGGCTCCTCAGGGCGGCGAGGTGTTCGCCCTGAACACCGCCACTTCCCTCTCCCACGTCGTGAAGGCCCAGGCCGAGGGTCAGAAGAAGGCCGCCGACACCAAGGCCGCCGTCGCGAAGAAGGCCGCAGCCGCGAAGGCCGCCGCGGCGAAGCGCGCCGCCGACAAGGCCGCCGCCGACCGCAAGAAGCGCGCCGCGCTCAAGCCGGTCGTCACCCCGGCGTCCTGGGTGAAGCCGGTCGACAAGTACGTCAAGGGCTCGACGTTCGGCCTCGGCGGCAACATGTGGTCCAACAAGCACTCCGGCCAGGACCTGGTCGTGCCGACGGGCACCTCCGTCAAGGCCGTCCACACCGGCACTGTGGTCGACGCCGGCTGGGGCGGGGCGTACGGCAACAACGTCGTGATCAAGCACGCCGACCGTACGTACACCCAGTACGCGCACCTCTCGAAGCTCAATGTGCACGTCGGCCAGGCCGTGACGACCGGCCAGGAGATAGGCAAGTCCGGCAGCACCGGCAACTCGACCGGTCCGCACCTGCACTTCGAGACCCGTACCGCCCCGGTCTACGGCCACGCGATCGAGCCCCTGAAGTTCATGCGGGACAAGGGCGTCGCGCTCTGACCGGTCGCGAGCACGCCCGCGCCCAGAACGCCCTTGGAGATCAACGTCTTCATGGCCTCGGCGGACTCCCGGTCGAGTCCGGGCGGTCCCGGCACCATCAGCGTGATCTCGACGTCCGGCTGGTCCTTGGCGCCGACCGTGAGCCAGCGCATACCGCCCTCGCCCATGGTCATGTCGGTGCGGACCTCGAAGCCCAGCTTCTCGGTGTAGAACTCCTTGGCCCGGTCCTGGTCGAGGACCCAGACCGTGGTGATGGCGATTCCCTTGATCATGGCGCGCTCCACGTGCTGTCGAGGTGTCCGTCGGGGCTGTCCCGCCGTGCTGCGCGGCTTTCCCGCCCCGCGTCCCGCCAACGTAGGCAGTACGGGCCTCAGGGCGCTTCTCCAGAATTGCGGTCCTGCCCGCCACGCTTTCCGGAGCCCCCGCCGCCCGTCGAGCCCCCGCCGCTCCCTGAGCCCCTGCGGCCCCCGGGGTCCTCGAGCCCTTTGAAGCCGCCGGACCACAGCAGTGCGTAGCACCCCGGTATGAGCGCCGCCCCGCGCCCCACATGCTTGGCGCGGTACTCGCTCGGGGTCAGGCCGGTCTGCTTCTTGAAGCTCGCCGAGAACGTGCCGAGGCTGGTGAAGCCGACCAGCGTGCAGACCTCCGTGACCGACAGGTCGGCGGTGCGCAGCAGCTCCTCGGCGCGCTCTATCCGGCGACGGCTGAGGTACTGCCCCGGCGTCTGCCCGTACACCGCCTTGAAGGCGCGGACGAAGTGATAGCGCGAGTACCCAGCGTGCGCGGCGACCGCGTCCAGGTCGAGCGGCTCGGCCCAGTCGCGGTCCATGGCGTCCTTGGCACGGCGCAGCTGCCGCAGATGGGCGAGGTGCGCCGTGCCCGGAGGCGTACTGCCTGAAGGCGTGGTCACGTAGCGATGCTGGCACGCCCCACTGACACGAGGCCCCTCCGGTGCACACACCGGAGGGGCCTCACGTCAGCGCATCACCCGTGAGCGCCGGGCGCCTGGGCCTGTTAGGACCCGGTCGGGATCCGCTCAGGCCCCGGCCGCTTCGGTCGGGCGGGGCTCGGTGATGATCGGGATGCTGCCGGTGTCGGTCGGTGCGGACTCCGGCAGCCACAGCACGGCGATGGCGCCCGCACCTGCCTGGCCCGTGTCCGCGCCCGAGCCCGCCGTGCCCGCATCCGCACCCGCCTGGCCCGAGCCCGCCTGGCCCGAGCCCGCCTGGCCCGGGCCCGCACCCGCCTGGCCCGAGCCCGCCTCGCCCGCACCTGCCGGTCCCGCCTCCGTCTGGCCCGCACCCGCCGGTCCCGCCTCCGTCTGGCCCGTGCCTGCCGCACCCGTATCCGTACGGGAACCAGGCTCCTCGGCTCCGGTGTCCCCTTCGCCCTCCGCCGTTCCGTTGTGGAAGGTCAGCCGCGCCCCCAGCACCCGCGCCTGCCCCGCGGCGATGGTCAGCCCCAGGCCGTGGCCGATCCCGGCCCGGTCGTCGCTGCCCGTGCGGAACCTGCTCGGCCCGTCGGCCAGCAGATCGGCCGGGAAGCCGGGCCCGTGGTCGCGGACGCGCAGTACGCGCCCGTCGACCGTGACCTCCACCGGCGGCCTGCCGTGCCGGGCGGCGTTCGCGAGCAGGTTGCCGAGTATCCGCTCGAGCCGCCGCGGGTCGGTGTGCGCGTGCGCGTCCCGTACGACCCGCACGGCGGCGTCCGGCGCCAGGACCTTCACCCGGCGGGCGACGAACTCGCCGAGCGCGATTTCCTGCAGCTCCGCCCGCTCGGCCGCGCTGTCGAGCCGGGCCACCTCCAGCACGTCTTCGACGAGCGTGCGCATGGCCTGTGCCCGGTCCCGTACGAGTTCGGTCGGGCGGCCGGGCGGCAGCAGCTCGGCCGCCGTGAGCAGCCCGGTCACCGGGGTGCGGAGCTCGTGGGCGATGTCGGCCGTCACTCGCCGCTCCGCCTCGAGCCGCCGCTGCAGCGCGTCGGCCATGGCGTCCACGGCCCGCGCCAGGTCGTCCGTCTCGTCCCGGACCCGTCCGCCGATCGCGTCCCGGATGCGGACGCCCGTGTCGCCCTCGGTGATCTTGCCGGCCGCGGTGGCCGCCTTCCGCAGCCGGCGCGACAGCTGCACGCCGATGAGCACGCCCAGGGCGCAGCCCCCGAAGACGACCGAGGCCGAGCCCATGACCAGCGTCCGGTCGAGGTCGGTGAGGACGGCGTACCGGTCCTCGAAGCGGGAGTGCAGCGACAGCACCTTGCCGTTCGAGAGCGGGACGGCGGCCCAGACCTCGGGCGCGCCGTCGCCGTCGTCATCGAGGTAGGTGGCCCGCTGCCCGCTCAGCACCACGGCCTTGAGCGACGGCGGCAGACCCGGGTCGTCGATCTTGGAGTCGAAGGGCGGCCGCCCGGTGGACTCGTAGATCCGCTGCGCGTACTTGATCCGCTCGTCCTGGACGTCCCGGCTGCTGTCGAGCATCGAGACGCGGGCGGCGTTGTGCACCACCAGGCTGAGCACGATCGCGACGAACGTGCTCACGGCGGCGATGGCGATGCTCAGCTTCCACCGGATGCCGGTGCGCAGCACGAGTTTTCTCAACGAAGGTCCCGGATCCGTTCAGCTCTTGAGCTTGTAGCCGAAGCCGCGGACCGTCTCGAGCCGGTCCTGGCCGATCTTCGCGCGCAGCCGCTGCACATGGACGTCCACGACCCGGGTGTCGCCGCCCCAGCCGTAGTCCCACACCCGCTCCAGCAGCCGGTCCCTGGACAGTACGGTGCCGGGCGCGGCCGAGAACTCCAGCAGCAGCCGCATCTCCGTCGGGGTCAGCGCGACCGGTTCGCCGCCCTTGCGGACCTCCATCCCCTCCGTGTCGACCTCGAGGTCGCCGAAGCGCAGCGGCTCGCCGTCGCCGCGCGCGTCGCCCCCGTCGCCGGGATGCGCCCCGTACGCCCCGCCCGTGTTCCCGAAGCGGCGCAGCACGGCCCGGATCCGGGCCATCAGCACGGCCCCGTCGAAGGGCTTGGTCACGTAGTCGTCCGCGCCGGCCTCCAGGCCCAGCACGACGTCGATCGAGTCGGCGCGCGCCGACAGCATGATCACGGGCACGGTCGACTCGTCACGGATCCTGCGGCACAGGCTCACGCCGTCCATGCCGGGCACCATGACGTCCAGCAGGGCGATGTCCGGCGGGTCGGTGCGGAACCTCTCGAGCCCGGTCAGCCCGTCCGGCACGGCCGTGACGGCGAACCCGTCCCGCTCCAGGGCCAGTTGGGTCGCCTCGCGGATGACATCGTCGTCCTCGACGAAGAGCACATGGGTGTCGGCCATCTGCCTCTCTCAGCCCCCCTCCGGTGCCGGCGACGGGTCGGCGCCCTCCACAGTCTTGCTGTAGTCGCTGTGCGTCCGCTCGTGCTCGGTGAACTTGCCGCCGGCCCAGCGGTACGTGATGACGTCCTCGCCGGACGGGAAGCTCACCGGGTCCCCGGGGCCGTAGACCTGCCGGGTGACCTCCAGGTCGCCTCTGGATATCTCGGCGTAGACGGGCGGCTGTTCGTTCACGAACACATTCTCGTATCGCTTGGCGGCCGCCTCCTCCCGGTAGACATACGTCCCGATGCCGATGGCGTCACCGCAGGTCAGGACGTTGACGACGACGTCGGGCGCGGTGCTGCCGGTGAGGTTGCCGTACGAGACGTCGACCGGGTACTCGTCGCCCACACACGGCTTGAGGTCCCTGCGGATCGCGGCGCTGACGTTCCGGTCCTTCTTCAGGAGGGCGACCGCGTCGACCTTGGTCGGCGCGGCCGGGGAGGAGGGGACGGAGGTGGCTGTTCCGGCCGCCGTGCCCGTCCGGGCGGGACCCTCGGTCCGCACGCCCTCGGCGCCTGCGGCGCACCCGGAGAGAAACAGGCCGGCGGCGGCCGCGCCCGCGGCCGCCGTACCGGCTCGTGTGAGGGCCGGGCACCGCATGAGCGCCCGGCCGGTCTTGGTGAGGGGCGAACCTGCCCCCCGGAAATCAGCCCGTCTCAGGCCGCGCACTGCTGAGGCCCCCGTTCCTCGTCGCGTTCCAGCTCCCGGGCGTCCAGCTCACGCCTCTCCAGCTCATGGCGCAGCCGGGCGAGCGCCCGGTGCAGCGTGCTCTTCACGGTGCCGGTGGACATGCCCAGGGCCGCCGCCGTCTCCTCCGTGCTCATCTGCTCCCAGTGTCGCAGGATGACGACGCTTCGCTGCTTGGGGGCGAGAACACCGAGTATGTCGATCAGCAGGGCGCGGTCGGCGCGCTGCTCCGTGCCGTCGTCGACGGCGGCTTCGGGCAGTTGCTCGGTGGGTACCTCGTCCAGCTTCCTGGCCCGCCACCACTCGGTGCGGGTGTTGATCATGACCCGCCGGAGGTAGGCGTCCGCGAGGGACTTGTCGGCGATGCCGTCCCAGCGGCCGTAGGTCCTGGCGAGAGCGGTCTGGAGCAGATCCTGGGCCTCGACCGGGTCCGGGACGAGCCGCCGGGCGCTCCGCAGCAGGGCCTCCTGCCGGGTCCTCACGTACTCCTCGAACTCCAGGACCTCGCCGACCTCGCTGCTCGCCATCTCGACCGCCTCCGTTCCGCTCTTCCGCCCCGTGGGTCGCCGGGGACCCCGTTGGTCGCCGGTGTCCCCGGCACGGACATGAAGCTACGGAGGAGCTGTAACGGAGCGGTCCGCTCCGATGCTCGGGCGGCGCACGGCTATCCGTCGGTTGTGTAACAGCGGTGGGGTGGTGGGCTGGTTCGGTGGGGCGAATCGGGATGTATGGGGGCGTAGAGCCGCGTGGAGTGTGTGACGAACGGCGGCTGGTGTGACGGTTGTTGGTGGGTGGCGCGGGAGGCTGGTAGGTCGATCGATGGGGTGCGTCGTGTGGGCGTCGTCAGGTCAGCGGGAGCCGGTACACACCGCCGTCGAGCGGCTCGACGAGGCCGTCGGCCACCAGGCCGTCCAGCGCGCGGGCCCGCTGCACCGGCTCGTCCCACACCGCGTCCAGAACCGCCTGCGGCACCGGCTCGACCGCCTCGCGCAGCACGGCCAGCAGCTTGCCGCGCACCTGGCGGTCCGTACCCGCGTACGTCTGGCCGCGGCGCGGCGGCCCGTCGTGCGCGGGCGAGCCCGCGAGCCGCCAGGCGCACTGCGTGGCGATCGGGCAGCGCCCGCAGCCGGGCGTGCGCGCGGTGCACACCAGCGCGCCGAGCTCCATCGTGGCCGCGGCCCAGACGGCGGCCGTCGGCTCGTCCTCCGGGAGGAGGGCGCGGGCGAGGCGGCGCTCGGCCGCGGTGGTCGCGGTCGGCGGGTACTGGGTGCCCGTGACCGCGCGGGCGAGGACCCGGCGGACGTTGGTGTCCAGTACGGCGTGGCGCCGGCCGTACGCGAAGGAGGCGACGGCCGCCGCGGTGTACTCGCCGATGCCGGGGAGCGCGAGGAGCTTCGCGTGGTCGCGCGGAACCTCGCCGCCGTGCCGCTCCGTTATCGCGGCCGCGGCGGCGTGCAGGCGCAGCGCGCGGCGGGGGTAGCCCAGCCGGCCCCAGGCGCGGACCGCCTCGCCCGGCGCCTCGGCGGCGAGATCGGCGGGCCGCGGCCAGCGCGCGAGCCACTGCTCGTAGACGGGCAGGACGCGGCTGACCGGCGTCTGCTGAAGCATGAACTCGCTGACCATCACGCCCCAGGCGCCGGCCTCGGGGCGGCGCCAGGGGAGGTCGCGGGCGTGCGTCCGGAACCAGTCGATGACCGGGGTGTGGAGCGCGGCGGGGGCGGACTCGGGCAGGGCCTCGTCCGGTGTGCGAGTTGTGGTCGTCGTAGTCATGGCAGAACCGATCCTGGCACGAGTCCGCTCGCCGCGGGGGCCGCTGCCGCGATGGGGCGGATTGGTGTCGGCCCGGGGGGCGGCTGTCTGCTCGGCCTTCGGCCGGGTTGGTTTGCCCACCCCGTTTGTGGTGTCGGCTGTTTGTGTGGGGCCGCTGACGTAGTGGGCGCGTGTGTGGGCCGGCCCGGTGGGTGGTTGTCTCCCGGCCTTCGGCCTGGGTTGGTTGTGCCCACCCACCCACCCGCCCGTTGCTGGAGGTGCCCAGGGCTGGGCACATGCAGCGGGTTCGGCGCTTGCGGCGTGGGCTGATTGTGCGGGCCGCTGCGGTGGTGGGCGTGTGGGTCGGGCTGTGGGGTCGCCGGCTGCCCGGCCTCAGGCAGGGCTCGGGGTGGGAGCGTCTGCCCGGCCGCGAGCGTCCCATCCGCACGCCGCGAAGACCCGGCCGGAGGCATGACTTTCGGCAGGGGTATGGGGGGACGGGCGCTTGTAGCGTCGGGCGGGTGAGACATCGGGAAGTTCTGGCCGACGCCGTGTTGTGGGTAGCCCTCGCCGTGCCCGTCGCGTTCGGCGACTCGCTCGGGCGGAACCAGCCCCTCCCGTGGTGGCAGACCATCATGGGCGTCCTCCTGCTCGCGGTGGCCGTAGCCCTCGCCCGTACGCGGCCCGCCCTCGCCCTGCTCGTCGTCGCGGCCCTCGGACTCGCCGCCACGCCCGGCCTGTTCACGGTCAGCTACGGTCCCGCGCTCTCGGCCGTCGCCTATCTCCTCGGCCGCCGGGCCGACGCGGCGCGCCCCGCGCTGTCCGTCTTCGCCGCCGTGGGCGTGACGGCCACCGCCCTGATCGTCGTGGAGGCGCCGCCCGACCCCGTCGTCGTCTGGCTCGTGATGGTCGCGACGCTGCTCTTCGGCGCGGTCTTCCCCTGGCTGGCGGGCCGCTACCGGCGCCAGGACCGTGCACTCGTCGCCGCCGGGTGGAGCCGCGCCGAGCAGCTGGAGCGCGAGCAGGAGATCGTCGCGGACCGTACGCGGCTGCGGGAGCGGGCCCGTATCGCACAGGACATGCACGACTCGCTCGGCCACGAGCTGAGCCTGATCGCCCTGCGCGCGGGCGCGTTGCAGGTGGCGCCCGGGCTGACCACCGAGCACCGGGCCGCGGCGGGCGAGCTGCGCGCGGCCGCGGCCGACGCGACCGACCGACTGCACGAGATCATCGGCGTCCTCCGCGAAGGGGAAGGCCGGCGGGAGGCCCCGCTCGTGCCCCCGGCGGAGGCCGTCGAGGCCCTCGTCGAGCGGGCGAGGGACTCGGGCCTCGACGTACGGCTGTCGGTCGCCGGGGAGGGCGAACTGACGGGTATGGGGGAGCAGGCGGTGCACCGCGTGGTTCAGGAGTCGCTGACGAACGCGGCCAAACACGCTCCCGGCGCCTCCGTGACCGTGGAGCTCGAACGGTCGCGTGCCGGCGTCCTGTTGACCGTACGCAATGCGTCCGCGGACGGTGGCAGTGCCGGTGGTCCGGCCCCGGCCGGTACACCGGGCAGCACACCCGGCAGGCGGGGCTCCGGTGACCGGCTCGCGCGCAGCGATTCCGACGGTGTGGAGCCCGGGGAGTCCGGCCCCCGACTCCCCGTGAGCGCCCGGCGTCTGGCCGGGCCCGCCTCCAGCGGAACCGGCCTCGCCGCGCTCGCCGAGCGCGTGCGGCTCGTGGGCGGTGAGCTCTCGGCGGGGCCGTACGAGGGCGGCTTCCGCCTCGTGGCGCGCGTCCCATGCACCCCGGGAACTGCGGGAACAGACGGGAAAGCGCCAGCGTCGGGGCCCGCGGCGGGGCCCCCGCCCGGGCCCGAGCCACGGACCACGTCAGAGCCCGCATGCGGGACCGCCCTCGGACCCGGCGGCGGACCCCATCCCACCCCCGCGGGCCGAGCCCGCCCCCTTTCCGCCGCAAACCCCTCCCTCAGCCGTCCCGGAATGACCGCCGCAGCACGGCAGTTCGTGCTGGTGCGGCGGGGTGCACGGCGCAGGGTGCTGGGCGGCTTCGCTGCCGCGGGGGGCGCTGCCGTGGTGCTCGTGGGCGGAGTGTTCGGCTGGTACGCGTACGTCATGACGCACTCGGTCCTGCCGCCCGCCGCCTACGACCGGCTGGCGGTCGGCGACAGCTACGCGGACGTGGCGCGGTTGCTGCCCGACCGCGAGGTCACCGACACGCCGACCGAGCGTGCCCCCGCGCCGCCCCCCGGCGCCGACTGCCACTACTACCGGTCCAGCGACCGGCTCTTCCACAGCGTGGACGACTACCGGCTCTGCTTCCGGGACGGCCGCCTCGTGGCCAAGACCCTGGTGCCCGAGCCGACCGGAGAGGAGACGGCGCGTTGATTCGCGTGCTGCTGGCCGACGACGAGGCGATGATCCGCGCGGGTGTACGCGCCATCCTCGCCGCCGCGCCGGACATCGAGGTCGTCGCCGAGGCCGGGGACGGGCGCGAGGCGGTCGAGCTCGTCCGCGCCCACCGCCCCGACGTCGCCCTCCTGGACATCCGGATGCCGAAGCTCGACGGGCTCGCCGCCTGCGAGGAGAGCAGAAGGGCCGTGCCGGAGACGGCCGTCGCCATTCTGACGACCTTCTCCGAGGACGCGTACGTCGCGCGGGCACTGGGCGGCGGTGCGACCGGATTCCTGCTGAAGTCCGGCGATCCGTACGAACTCATCGCGGGGGTACGGGCGGTGGCGGACGGCGGTGCGTTCCTGTCGCCGCGCATCGCCCGGCACGTCATCGACGAGCTGGGCGGGGAGCGGCTGGCGCGCGGCGCCTCCGCCCGCACCCGTACGGAGGCGCTGACCGCGCGGGAGAGGGAGGTGCTCGGCCTGGTCGGGGCCGGTCTGTCCAACGCGGAGATCGCCCGGCGGCTGTATCTGGTGGAGGGCACGGTCAAGGCGTATGTGAGCGCCATCCTCGACCGGTTGGAGGTCAGGAACCGCGTCCAGGCGGCGATCGTCGCCCACGAGGCGGGCCTCGTCGAGGCCGGGACCCAAGGCCCGTAGGCCCCACAACCCGTAGGCCCCACAACCCGTAGAGCTGAAGCGGCCTTGCCTCGGGTCTGTCCGGCGGATCTTCCGCCACCGCGGCCGTGATCCGCTGGGACATGCGCGTTACGCATCGCGGGCGAAGAGCGGCCGCAGCGGGCCCGTGCGCAGCCGGACCACCGCTCCGGTCGCAGGCCGTACGAGCAGCTGCGCCGTCACCGCCACGACCAGCGCGCCCAGCGCGAAGCCCGCCGCCACGTCGTGCGGATAGTGGACGCCCAGGACCACCCGGGAGCAGGCCGTGAGGACGGCCACCGGCACGACGAGAAGCCAGGTGCGGCGGTACGCGATGACCGCACCGACCGCGAGCGCCGCGGCGATGGTGGCGTGGTTGCTCGGGAAGGACCAGTCGCCGGGCGACGGGCACGCGGCCAGCGGGCGGGCCGCCCCCGCGACGGCCCGGCACGGGCGCTCCTCCGCGAAGGCGGCCTTCGCGAGCTCGCTGCAGACGTACGCGACGGCAGAGGCGAGTGGGCCGAGGAGCGCGAGCGCCACCTCGCGCGCCTGCCCGCTGCGGGACCGCCACCACGCGGCGACGGAGACAGCCGCCAGGAGCAACAGCCCCGCCTCCGTGCCGAATTCGGTCAAGGAGTGGAACCAACTGGGCGTGTCCCGGGCGAAGTCGGTGATGTCGCGATAGAGCTCTGTGTCGTCCATGGTCACGGACCGTATGAATCAGGCCCGTCCGGTCACAGTGAGCGATCGTCAGGACGCGGGCCTGACGAAAGTGAGTGCCCGTCGCACGCCGCGTGATGATGATCGTCAAAAGATGCCCAGGATGGCGGCGGGTACTGGCCTGAACCGCGGTCGTTCTCTCGTACAGTTTGCGCGTGGGATCTCTGCGCAATCCGGTCGGGCCGCTTCCCTCCTCCATCTACTGGCGTCGGAGGGCAGTTGTGCTGTCCGTGGTTGCGCTGCTCGCCCTGCTGGGCGTCTGGGCGCTCAACTCCACCGGCTCCGGCGGTGACGGCGGCCGCGGCAACGGCGCGGACGGCACGGGGCCCGCCGAGTCCATCACGCCCGGGCCGTCCTCGTCGGGTCCCGCCATCAGCCAACGGCCGGGCGGCCGCGACGAGTCGGAGGGCGGGGACGGCGGCGGAAGCGGCACCGGCGGCGCCGGGGACGACGGCGCTGGCGGCGGCGACAGCGCCGGAGGCGACGGCGCGTCCGGCGCGGGAGGTGGCTCGGGAAGCGGGGGCGGGGCGGGCGTCCCGGCTGGTGCGAGCCTGCCCGACTGCAGGGCCGGATCGGTGCAGTTGAGCGTGCGCAGCGTCAAGAACTCCTACGGCCCGAGCGAGAAGCCGAAGTTCGAGATCGTCGCGAAGAACTCCTCCGGCAAGGCCTGCAAGGTGGACTTCGGGGCGAAGTCGGCCGTCATGACCATCACGTTCGCGGACGACGACGACCCGTTCTGGGCCTCGGACGACTGCCCGGCGGACGACGGCCGGATCCTGCTCCAGGTCCCGGCGGGCGGCGAGACGAGCCGCAGCGTGGTGTGGGACCGGAAGCCGAGTGAGCCGAAGTGCGCGACGCCGTCGGCGGGTTCGGCGAAGCCGGGCACGTACCTGGTCGAGGTGCAGGCCACGGGCCTGTCGACGGCGCGCGTGTCGTTCTCGCTGCGGAAGGACTGAGCTGAGCGGCGTGGTGCCGCCGCCGGGTGCGGGCCGCGCCCGCGTGTGCGACGGTACGGCAGCGGCGCTACGGCAGGAGATCTGCCGGTGAGCGACCGCGAGATGAGCTGCGTACTGCTGGCGCGGAGCGGCCCCACCGCGAGCTACACGTACCGCTCGAGGACCAGATAACTGCCGGTGAGCGACGGCGAGGTGGGCTGGGTACCGCCGGCGCGGGGCGGCCCCCACCGCGAGCTACATGTACCGCTCGAGGACCAGATAACTGCCGGTGAGCGACGGCGGGGTGGGCTGGGTACCGCCGGTGCGAGTGGCAGGCCGACGAGCTGCTCGTATCGCTGAGGACCGGTGAACTGCCGGCGGGTGACCACCAAGAGGGCCCGCGCCGTCGGCGCGGAGCGGCCTCAGCGGCGAGCTACACGTACCGCTCGAGGATCGAGGACTCCGCCAGCCGCGACAGGCCTTCGCGTACGGACCGGGCCCGGGCCTCGCCCACGCCCTCGACCGTCTGCAGGTCGTCCACGCTCGCCGCGAGCAGCTTCTGCAGGCCGCCGAAGTAGTCGACCAGCCGCTCGATGACGGTGTTCGGCAGCCGCGGAACCTTGGCGAGCAGCCGGTAACCCCGCGGGGAGACGGCGGAGTCGAGGGCCTCGGGCGAGCCGCTGTAGCCCAGCGCGCGCGCCACGGTGGGCAGTTCGAGCAGCTCGGCGTGGCTGAGCGAGTCGAGTTCCGCGAGCGCGTCCGGGACCGTACGCGACCGCTTGGCGGTGGGCTCCGGCACGTAGTCCCGGGCCACCAGCTCGCGCTCCGGCTCGACGCCCGCGATCAGCTCGTCCAGCTGCAGCGAGAGCAGCCGTCCGTCGGTGCCCAGCTCGACCACGTACTCGGCGATCTCGGTGGCGATGCGGCGGACCATCTCCAGGCGCTGGGCCACGGCCGACACGTCGCGGACCGTCACCAGGTCCTCGATCTCCAGGGCGGAGAGGGTGCCCGCGACCTCGTCGAGCCGCAGCTTGTAGCGCTCCAGGGTCGCCAGGGCCTGGTTGGCGCGGGAGAGGATCGCCGCGGAGTCCTCCAGGACGCGCCGCTGCCCGTCCACATAGAGAGCGATCAGCCGCATGGACTGGCTGACGGAGACGACGGGGAAGCCCGCCTGGATGGAGACGCGCTGGGCGGTGCGGTGCCGGGTGCCGGTCTCCTCGGTGGGGATCGCCGCGTCGGGCACGAGCTGCACGCCCGCCCGTACGATCTTGGTGATGTCCTTGTCGAGGATCAGCGCGCCGTCGAGCTTGCACAGCTCGCGCAGCCGGGTCGCGGTGAACTCGACGTCGAGCACGAATCCGCCGGTACACATCGTTTCGACCGTCTTGTCCATGCCGAGGACGATGAGACCGCCGGTGTTGCCCCGCAGCACCCTCTCGAGGCCGTCACGGAGGGCCGTACCCGGCGCGACCGCGCTCAGCGAGGCACGCATCAGGCCATCGGAGCTCCCGGACTTGCCGGGACCTGCCGTCCGATCGCTGGCTGCCACTGCACTCCTCCGGTCGCTGATGTGGGGGCCCGGGTGCGTCGTACGGGCGAGACCAGGGCAAAGTCTACCGGCGGCCGGACTCCTTATGTGGGGCGTCCGGATTGCGACGCTTCACGGCCCACGCGCCGGGGCAGTACCCGCAGCGCGTCTCCTATGTCGGCGACCTCGGTGACCTTCATGCCGGACGGCACCTTGCCGGGGTCCACGGGCACGAGCGCGTGCGTGAAGCCGAGCCGGGCCGCCTCCGCAAGGCGCCGCTGTACGCCCGTGACCCGGCGCACCTCGCCCGCCAGGCCCACCTCGCCGATGGCGACCAGGTTCTTCGGCAGCGGGGTGTCGCTCGCGGCACTGGCCAGAGCGAGGGCCACGGCCAGGTCGGCGGCGGGCTCGGACAACTTCACGCCGCCGACCGTGGCGCTGTAGATGTCCCGCTTGCCGAGCTGGGAGATCTTCCCGCGCTGCTCCAGCACCGCCAGCATCATCGACACCCGGGAGGTCTCCAGGCCCGAGGTCGTACGGCGCGGGGAGGGGATCTGCGAGTCGACGGTCAGCGCCTGGACCTCGGCCACGAGCGGGCGGCGGCCCTCCAGGGTGACGGTCAGGCAGGTGCCGGGGACGGGCTCGTCGCGGCGGGTGAGGAACAGCCCTGAGGGGTCGGCCAGTCCCGTGATGCCTTCGTCGTGCAGCTCGAAGCAGCCGACCTCGTCCGTCGCGCCGTAGCGGTTCTTCACGCCGCGGACGAGGCGGAGGCGGGCGTGCCTGTCGCCCTCGAAGTGCAGGACGACGTCCACGAGGTGCTCCAGCAGGCGGGGGCCTGCGATGGCGCCGTCCTTCGTGACATGGCCGACGAGGAGCGTGGACATCCCGCGCTCCTTGGATGCGCGGATGAGGGCTCCGGCGACCTCGCGGACCTGGGCCATGCCGCCCGGTGCGCCGTCGATCTCGGGCGAGGCGACGGTCTGCACGGAGTCCAGGACCAGCAGCGACGGCTTGACCGTGTCGAGGTGGCCGAGGACCGCGGACAGGTCGGTCTCGGCGGCCAGATAGAGGTGCTCGGAGAGCGCGCCGATCCGGTCGGCGCGCAGCCTGACCTGGCCCGCCGACTCCTCACCCGTGACGTAGAGGGTCCGCTCCTGGTCGGACGACGCCTTCGCCGCGACGTCGAGCAGGAGCGTGGACTTGCCGACGCCCGGCTCACCGGCGAGCAGTACGACGGCGCCCGGTACGACGCCCCCGCCGAGCACCCGGTCCAGCTCGGCGACGCCCGTCGAACGGGCGGTTGCCCGCCGCCCGTCCACCTGGCCGATGGGCAGCGCCGCCGAGGTGACCCGGCCCGGCGCCGTCGTACGGACCGCGGGCGCGCCGAACTCCTCGACCGTGCCCCACGCGTGGCACTCGGGGCAGCGGCCGAGCCACTTGGCCGTGGTCCAGCCGCACTCCGTGCAGCGGTAGGAGGGACGGTCCTTGGCGGACGAGCGGGACGTACGGGCAGCAGCCATGCGGGTCACCGTAGCGGTGGGCTCTGACAGCGCCGGGGCGGGCCGGACCTCCGGGGGGAGCGCCCCGGGGGCGGGCGGGGTCCCCGGGAGGGGCGGGCGGTGTCGGCTGCCGCGACTCTGTGCGCCTGTGCGCCGTCACGCGCCGGAGTACGCCGCGCACGCGCGCGACGGCTCCATAGCAGAACGCTCCGCTGAGAAGAGGAACGCGTGTCCTCTTTTGAGGGTGATGGTCACCCGTAAGGGTTAAACCTGCGCAAGTAGGGCGAGAGACACGGCATCATCCGCCTACCTTCGGCCAGATGAGCAGCAGGCAGGAGCATCCAACGCACACCACCGGCGCACACCGGGCGCACCGCAGTGCGCAGGGCTCCGCCCGGAGCGCCGCCAAGTCCGCGTCCCGGTCCGCCTCGCCCCGCACGGAACAGGAGCGGCGGGGCGCGCGCTACGAGCCGTATCTGGACGGCCTGTTCACGTACTGCCTGTCCGTCCTCTGCGAGCACGATGCCGCCACCTCGGTGCTCGGCGAGGTCCTCGCCATCGCCGAGCGGCAGTACGGCCGCCGCCCCGCCGACGAGGCCCAGCGCCGGTCCTGGCTCTACGCCCTGGCCCGCTGGGCCTGCCTCCAGCAGCTGGCCGAGCATCACCGCGCCCACGACGCCCAGCCCTCCGCGCGGCCCGCGGAGCCCGGCCTCTCCGAGGCCGCGGCCGTCCAGCGCCGCCGCGAACTCGGCGCGCTCGCCTGGCCGGAGGCCGCGGGCATCACACCCGAGCAGCGCGAAGCCCTCGAACTCGCGGTCCGGCACCGGCTGGTGGCCGACGAGGTCGCCGCCGTCCTCGGCATGGAGCACGACGCGGCCTGCGCGCTGCTCTCCACCGCCGCCTGCGAGGTGGAACGGACCCGTGCCGCGCTCGTCGTCGTCGAGCGCGGCAGCTGTCCGGTCGTCGCCCGGCTCACCGGTGACAGCCAGGTGCTGCTGGGCACCGCGCTGCGCCGCGAGCTCGTACGGCACGTCGACGACTGTCCCGAGTGCCGCAGGACCGCCGAGCGCGCCACGGCGGGCGGGCCGTGGCCCGGCAGTACGGCGCTGCCCGGCACGCTGCCGGTGCTCGAGGCACCGCGGCCCGCCCTCTACGCGGCGATGACCCGTGCCCTACGCGCGCGTGGCCGGGCGCGCGGCGCCGCTGCGCGGAGCGGGCCGCGCTACGACCGCAGCGGGTTCCCGGTCGACCCCAAGGACCGGGTGGCGCGCCGTCGGCGGATGCGCAGCCGGGCCATGACGACCACCGTGGTCGCGACCGTGGTGGCCGCGCCGTTGCTCGCACTGTGGGGGGCATACCGGGGGGCGCCGCTGCTCGGCGAGGCGCAGGCCAGCAGCCCGGTGACCGCCGCAGGGGCCGAGACCCCCGACGGCCTCGCCGGGCATCCGTACGAGAAGGCGGGCAACGCGCAGACCGGGCCCCACCCGCGCTTCACGCCGGGCAGCAGCCACTCCCCTGACGTTTCGGTCGAGGTCGTCTACGGAGACGGGGACGGCGACCGGCGCCGGCACGACGGTGACCGCGGCCGTCACCGCGATCGCGACGGCGCGGGCCGGACGACGCCGCCCGGCCCCTCCTCCCCGCCGGGCGGCGGCTCGTCCTGGCCCGGCCGGCCGACCCCGACCCACTCGCCGGGGCGGCTGACCGTCGAGGCGCAGCCGAGCGGCGACACGACGCTCATCACGCTGCGAGCGTCGGGCGGAGCGCCGGTGCGGTGGAGGGCGTACGCGGACGCGCCCTGGCTGCAGCTGAGCCGTACGGCGGGGGAGCTGCGGCCGGGGGAGTCGGTGACGATCACGGTGTCGGTGGACGAAGCGCGGGAGCCGGAGGGGGCGTGGACGGCGCGGGTCGCGATCGATCCGGCGCGGACGGTGGTCACGATCCAGGGCCGCGGCGCGACCCCGGAACCCACCCCGAGCCCTACGGACCCGGAGCCGACGCCAACCCCGTCGGGTACCACGAGCTCCCCGCCTCCGAGCGGTTCCGACTCCCCCAGCCCGACGAACTGACACGCCCCAGGCCCTGGCCGGGTGTTCGCCTTCCACCCGCGCGGATACTGCCCAAGGTTGCGGCACCCACAGCCGCCAGGCCACCGGCGGGAGGGGACGGGTGGGGGCCAGTCAAGCCCGCTGCCGAGCCGCGGAGGGCCACCGGTCGGAGGGGACGGGGTGGGGCGGCCTCCTCCAGGCACTAAAGCGTGATGTGTGGGCCGGCCTGCAGCCGGGCCGCAGATGCACGACGACCCGTGCCGACCCGTAAATCATGCCGCCGGGACGGGGCCGCCCCACCCCGTCCCCGGCACCAGAACACACAACCCCTCCGGCCGCCGGGCCCGTCAACCGCGCCAGGCCCGTCAACCGCGCCGGGCCCATCAACCGCGCCGGGCCCGTCTACCGCGCCAGGCCTGTCTACCGCGCCGGGCCTGTCTACCGCGCCGGGTCCGGATCCGCCGGATGCGGAGCCATCGGCAGCAGCGACGCCATCCGCTCCTCGCACAGATCCGCGAGGCGGTGATAGGCCGCCTTGCCCATGAGCTCCGTGAGCTCCGCCCGGTACGAGACGTACACCGGCTCCCCACCCCCGTGCGCGGAGCGCGCACTCGTGCACCACCAGTGCAGGTCGTGCCCGCCCGGCCCCCACCCCCGCCGGTCGTACTCGCCGATCGAGATGACGAGCGCCCGGCTGTCGTCCGGCCGGTCCACCCACTCGTACGTCCGCCGGATCGGCAGCTGCCAGCACACGTCCGGCTTCGTCTCCAGCGGCTCGCGCCCCTCCCGCAGCGCGAGGATGTGCAGCGCGCAGCCCGCGCCGCCCTCGAAGCCGGGGCGGTTCTGGAAGATGCAGGAGCCCTTCCAGCGCCGGGTCTGCCGCTCGCCGTCGTCGTCGACCTCGACCCACCCCGTCCTGGTCCCCACACCGTGGTGCTGCCAGATCTCGGGCGTGAGCCGCGCCGCGTGCTCGGCGACCCGCCGCTCGTCGTCCTCGTCGGAGAAGTGCGCGCCGAGCGTGCAGCAGCCGTCGTCGGCGCGGCCCGCCTGGATGCCCTGGCAGCCGCTGCCGAAGATGCACGTCCAGCGGGAGGTCAGCCAGGTCAGGTCGCAGCGGAAGACCTGTTCCTCGTCCGCGGGGTCGGGGAACTCGACCCAGGCCCGCGCATAGTCGAGCCCCACCTCGTCCGGCTCGGATTCCGGGGAGAGCGGGGACTGCACGGGCTGAGGGGGCTGAGGAGGCTGAGGCACGCGCCGCTTCTGGGCTGCTTTGCCCTGCTTGGCCTTTTTGGTCTTTGCCACGCCCCCAGGGTAAGCGGGTCCGGCCGCGTACAAGGGCGCTCACCCGCCGCAGTAGCGTGCACCGTATGAGACTCGGTGTCCTCGACGTGGGTTCGAATACGGTTCATCTGCTGGTCGTGGATGCGCACCCCGGTGCGCGCCCGCTGCCCGCCCACTCCCACAAGGCGGAGCTGCGGCTCGCCGAACTCCTCGACGGGGACGGTGCGATCGGCCCGGACGGGATCGCGACGCTGATCGCCACCGTTCACGACGCTCTCCAGGCGGCCGAGGACAAGGGCGTCGAGGAAGTGCTCCCGTTCGCGACCTCCGCGGTCCGCGAGGCGTCCAACGCCGACGCCGTACTGGCCCAGGTCGCCGAGGAGACCGGCGTCGACCTGACCGTGCTGGAGGGTGAGGAGGAGGCCCGGCTGACCTTCCTCGCGGCCCGCCGCTGGTTCGGCTGGTCGGCGGGGCGGCTGCTCGTCGTGGACATCGGCGGCGGCTCGCTGGAGATCGCGTACGGGCTCGACGAGGACCCGGACAAGGCGGTGTCGCTGCCGCTCGGCGCGGGCCGGCTGACCACCGGCTGGCTGCCGGGCGACCCGCCGGACCCGGCGGACGTACGGGCGCTGCGCCGCCATGTGCGGACGGAGATCGCGCGGATTGTGGGCGAGTTCACACGGCTCGGCGAGCCGGACCACGTGGTCGCCACCTCGAAGACCTTCCGGCAGCTGGCCAGGATCGCGGGCGCGGCCCGTTCGGCCGAGGGTCTGTACGTGCAGCGGACCCTGACCCGCAAGGCGCTGGAGGAGTGGGTGCCGAAGCTGGCCACGATGCCCGCCGACAAGCGCGCTGAGCTGCCAGGAGTCTCCGAGGGGCGGGCGCCGCAGCTGGTCGCGGGAGCGCTGGTCGCGGAGGCCGCGATGGACCTGTTCGGGGTGGAGGAGCTGGAGATCTGTCCCTGGGCGCTGCGCGAGGGCGTCATCCTCCGCCGCCTGGACCACCTGCCGTCGTCCTGACCGGCGGCCGGGGGCAGATGGCGGGCTTGGGCCTCTTTTGCCCCGCGCGGCACGCCGTACCCTGTCTCCCGTGGCTCAACCAGTGGTGCGCATCCCGGACGCGAAGGTCGCGTTGTCCACCGCCTCCGTGTACCCGGAGTCGACGGCGGTGGCCTTCGAGGTCGCCGGGCGTCTGGGCTACGACGGCGTCGAGGTCATGGTGTGGACCGACCCGGTGAGCCAGGACATCGTCGCGCTGCGCCGCCTCTCCGACTACCACGGGGTGCCGATCCTGGCCGTGCACGCGCCCTGTCTGCTGGTCACGCAGCGGGTGTGGTCCACCGACCCGTGGACGAAGCTGCAGCGGGCGAAGTCGGCCGCGGAGAAGCTGGGCGCCTCCGCGGTCGTCGTACACCCGCCCTTTCGGTGGCAGCGCAATTACGCCAGGGACTTCGTACGCGGAATCTGGCGGATGGCCGATGAGACCGATGTGCGGTTCGCGGTCGAGAACATGTACCCGTGGCGTTACCGGGACCGCGAGATGCTCGCGTACGCGCCCGACTGGGACGTCACCAAGGACGACTACCGGCACTTCACCATCGACCTGTCGCACACGGCGACGGCCCGCTGCGACGCCCTGTCCATGGCCGACCGGATGGGTGACCGGCTCGCTCACATCCACCTCGCCGACGGCAGCGGCTCGGGCAAGGACGAGCACCTGGTGCCCGGGCGCGGCGTCCAGCCCTGCGCCGAGCTGCTGGAGCGGCTGGCGGTCGGCGGCTTCCGCGGCCATGTGGTCGTCGAGGTCAACACCCGGCGTGCGATGTCTGCCGCCGAGCGCGAGGCCGACCTGGCGGAGGCGCTGGCCTTCACCCGGCTGCATCTCGCGTCCCCGACAGGCGCTGGAAGGCCGTGACAGGGAAGGCCGTGACGCCGTGACCACCCACCCTCCGCGCAGACGCGGCCGCCCGGCCCGTACGGACGCCGCGGCGGGACCCGTCGCGCGGGACCGCATCCTCTCCGCCGCCCGCGCCGAGTTCGCCGCCCGCGGTTACGACAAGACGTCGATCCGGGGCATCGCCAAGGCCGCGGAGGTCGACCCGGCCCTCGTCCACCACTACTTCGGCACGAAGGAGCAGGTCTTCGCGGCGGCCATCGAGGTCTCCTTCGAGCCCGCGCTGAGCGTGCCCGACGTGCTGGCGCAGGGCCCCGAGGGGATCGGCGAGCGGCTGGCCCGCCACTTCTTCGGCATCTGGGAGAACCCGGTGACCCGGGCCCCGCTGCTGGCGGTCATCCGCTCCGCGGTGACGCACGAGGCGGCCGCGGGCGCGCTGCGGAGCTTCGTGCTGCGCAGGCTGCTGGAGCGGGTGGCGGGGGAGCTGAAGGTGCCGGACCCGAAGTTCCGGGCCGAGCTCGCCGCCTCGCAGATGGTCGGGATCGCGATGCTGCGGTACGTGGTCAAGGTCGAGCCGCTCGCGACGGCGGACATGGAGGACATCGTCGCGATGGTGGCGCCCACGCTGCAGCGGTACCTGACCGAGTCCTGAAAGGCCTGAGAGGCCTGAGAGACTTGAAGGGAAGAGGTTCAAAGAGGGGCGGAAGGCGCCTCGACGGAGCCCGCCCGAAGGGCGGCCCGCCGATTCCGGAATTCGGACAGACTGTCCAGATCTTGGAGCTGAGGCGTAGGCTCGAAGGACCATTCACATCACGAGGGAGTGGAGCCCAATGCCCGAGCTGAGGTCCCGCACCGTTACCCATGGCCGCAACATGGCGGGGGCTCGCGCCCTGCTCAGGGCCGCTGGCGTAGAGCGCGAGGACTTCGGCAAGCCGATCATCGCGGTGGCCAACAGCTTCACCGAGTTCGTGCCGGGCCACACCCACCTCCAGCCGGTCGGCCGGATCGTCTCCGATGCGGTCAAGGCCGCAGGCGGCATCCCGCGCGAGTTCAACACCATCGCGGTCGACGACGGCATCGCCATGGGCCACGGCGGGATGCTCTACTCGCTGCCCTCCCGCGATCTGATCGCGGACTCCGTCGAGTACATGACCGAGGCGCACTGCGCCGACGCCCTGATCTGCATCTCCAACTGCGACAAGATCACCCCGGGCATGCTGATGGCCGCCATGCGCCTCAACATTCCGGCCGTCTTCGTCTCCGGCGGCCCGATGGAGGCCGGCAAGGCGACCCTCGTCAACGGCACGGTCCGCACCGGCCTCGACCTGATCAGCGCCATGTCCGACGCGGTCAGCGAGTCCGTCTCCGACGAGGACCTGGCCCGTATCGAAGAGGCCGCGTGCCCGACCTGCGGCTCCTGCTCCGGCATGTTCACCGCCAACTCGATGAACTGCCTCACCGAGGCGATCGGCCTCTCCCTCCCCGGCAACGGCTCGGTCCTCGCCACGCACACCGCGCGCAAGGAGCTGTACGAGGCCGCGGGCCGCACCGTCGTCGAGGTCACCCGGCGCTACTACGAGCAGGACGACGAGACCGTCCTGCCACGCTCCGTCGGCACCCGCGCCGCCTTCGAGAACGCCATGGCCCTCGACATCGCGATGGGCGGCTCCACCAACACGATCCTGCACCTGCTCGCGGCCGCCCAGGAGGCCGGGCTCGACTTCACCATGCAGGACATCGACGCCCTGTCCCGGCGCCTGCCCTGCCTGTCCAAGGTCGCGCCCAACGGCACGTACCACATGGAGGACGTGCACCGGGCCGGCGGCATCCCCGCCATCCTCGGCGAGCTCTACCGCGCGGGCCTGCTCCGCGAGGACGTGCACACCGTTCACAGCCCCTCGCTCGCCGACTGGCTGAAGCAGTGGGACATCCGCGGCGGCTCCCCCTCGGCCGAGGCCGTCGAACTCTTCCACGCCGCGCCCGGATGCCGCCGCTCGGCCGAGGCCTTCTCCCAGTCCGAGCGCTGGGAGTCCCTCGACACCGACGCCGCGGGCGGCTGCATCCGCGACGTCGAGCACGCGTACTCCAAGGAGGGCGGCCTCGCCATCCTCTACGGCAACCTGGCCGAGGACGGCTGCGTGGTGAAGACCGCGGGTGTCGACGAGTCGATCTGGACCTTCGAGGGCCCGGCCGTCGTCGTCGAGTCCCAGGAGGAGGCCGTCGAGGCGATCCTCTCCAAGCGGGTCAAGGAGGGCGACGTGGTCGTCGTCCGCTACGAGGGCCCCAAGGGCGGCCCCGGCATGCAGGAGATGCTCTACCCGACCTCCTTCCTCAAGGGCCGCGGCCTGGGCAAGAAGTGCGCCCTGATCACCGATGGCCGCTTCTCGGGCGGCACGTCCGGCCTGTCCCTGGGCCACGCCTCGCCCGAGGCGGCGTCCGGCGGCACGATCGCGCTCGTCGAGGACGGCGACACGATCCGGATCGACATCCCGAACCGCGCGATCGAGCTGAAGGTCTCCGACGAGGAACTGGCGGCGCGGCGCGAGGCGTTGGGCGGCGTGTACGCGCCGAAGAACCGCGACCGCAAGGTCTCGCAGGCGCTTCGGGCGTACGCGGCGATGGCGACCAGCGCGGACAAGGGCGCGGTGCGGGACGTCAGCAAACTGGGCTGATGCTCCGGCGATTGAGCCAGTGAGCCAGTGAGCCAGTGAGCGATCGGGTGGCGGGCCTGCGGGCCGCCACCCGATCGCTGTCCTGTGTGTGGCGCGCTGCTGGGGCGTAGCGCGCGGGCCCGTCCGGAAGTCCCGTACGACTGCGACTTCGTTGCCCTCTACCGGGTCCAGGCCTGGTGGATGGCGAGCAGGAGCTGCCAGACCTGGCGGGCGATGGCCTGCGGGTCCGCGTCGATCAAGCCGTGCAGCCAGTCGGCGAGGACGCCGGTGAAGGCCGTGGCCACGGCGGAGGCGGCGAGGGCGGCATGGGGCGCGCCCGTCCGTTCCCGTTCTCTCAAGGACCGCTCGCGCAGCTCCTGATGGAGCAGTTCGCCGAGCGGGCCGCTGCCGCCGGGCCGCAGCAGGGTGCGGTAGAGGTCGCGGCGGTCGGCCGCGGTGGCGAAGAATTCGGTGAGTGCCCGGGGCGGCCGCGTGGGGGCCGCCGCCGGGACGGTGGCGCCGCGTTGCCAGGCGTGGAGCGCGTCCACGGCGTTGCGTACGACCTCGGCGCAGGCGTCGGTCGCGAGGGCCTGCATGTCGTCGTAGTGCAGGTAGAAGGTGGCCCGGCCGATACCCGCCCGGCGGGCCAGGGCGGAGACGCTGACCTTCTCCAGCGGGCGGGTGGCGCATTCGGCCAGCAGGGCTTCTCGTAGGCGTGCCCTGGTGCGGACGGTGCGTGGATCCTCTGCGGACATGGCGGCGGTCAACGGGCGGTCAACAGGCGGTCGGCGGGCGCCGGCCGTCACCCGGCGAGCAGGACGGCGGCGAGCGCGAGCGCGCCGGGCAGGGCCTGGGCGATCAGGATGCGGCGGTTGGCGGTGGCCGCTCCGTAGACGCCCGCGATCACCACGCAGCCCAGGAAGAAGACCTGCGCGCGGAAGCCGGTCGGATCACCGGCGGCGAGCCCCCAGACGAGGCCCGCGGCCAGAAACCCGTTGTAGAGCCCCTGGTTGGCCGCCAGCGGCGCGGTGGCCCTCGCCGTCCCTGCGTCCATCCCGGAGAGCCGCAGCCCAGGCGCGCGCTGCCACAGGAACATCTCCAGCACCAGGAAGTACGCGTGGAGTGCGGCCACGACGCCGACCAGGACCTGCGCGACCGTTTGCATGGTTCGGATCCCCTTGAATGACCTGACGTGACGTGACGTGACGTGACGTGACGTCACGTCCCCCGACTTCCTGGACAACTGTACAGGAAGTCGGGGGACGCTCAGGTCGCCGGGTCTCCATGCCGGCCCGGGTACGCGGCCGGGGCGCGGCCCGCCGTCACCAGTGGCCGGGCCTGCTGCCGTCCACCGCGAAGACCGTGCCGTCCGGCGCCGCGCCGAAGACCCTTCCGCCCGCCACGACCGGCGCGGGCACCGCGGCCGCGTAACCGCGGTTCTCCGGGTTCATGCGGGGCGGCGTCTGCCCGGCGAGCACGCCGCGGCGGGCGTCGATGGCCAGCAACCGGCCGTCGGCGGCGGTGAAGTAGAGCCGGTCGGCCGTCGCCGCGAGCTGCGAGGCGTTGCTGACCGAGGTCTCCATCCGCCAGAGCTCGGCGCGCTCGGGGTCCGCGGCCGGGGCACTGCGGAGGGTGTCGACGGCCATCAACGTGCCGCCGTGGGCGAGCAGATGGACCGTGTCGCCGTGCACGCCCGTCGTCACCGAGTCCAGCGGCACCGCCAGCGGTACGCGCCGCTCGCGGCGGCTGCCCGGGTCGTAGCGGACGACGGCGTCGGTGCGCTGCTGGAGGTCGGAGGAGGTGAGCAGGAGCGACTTGCCGTTGGCCGCGGTCCCCACCGGCGTGAGGTAGCCGGTCAGCGTGCGCTGCCAGCGGGTGTCGCCCGTGGCCGGGTCGATGGCGGTCACGAAGGTGTGCGAGCCGTCGTCCGACGTCGCCGTGCCGTACGCGGTCTGCACCTTCCCGTTTCCGTCACCGTCGCGGCCGCCGCCGCCCTTCCTGTACGCGGTGAACACCGGCAGGCCCCGCCCGGCGTACGGCCGCCGCCAGCGCTCCTCGCCCGTCGCGCCGCGCAGCGCGCGGACCGTGCCGTCACCGGAGACCAGCAGCACCGTGTCGCCCGCGTGATAGACGCGGCCTTCGTACGCCGAGACGTCCTTGCTCCAGCGGGTTGCGCCGCTCGCCGGGTCCAGGGCCTCGAGGCGGGCGCCGCCGCCGGACGAGACGGACATGACGTGGAGCAGTCCGCCGCAGAACACCGGCGGCTCGGGGGCGGCTTCCTCCGCGGCGGACTCCTCCGCGGACGCCTTGGCGGCGGCGTCCCGCGACCAGACCTCCCGGCCGGTCGCGGAATCGAACCGGGCGGCCTTCACACCGCGGGCGGTGCAGTACAGCGACCCGCCAGCGTACGGCGCGTACGAGCAGACGGGCGCGGTGCGACCGGACCGCGCAGCGCCCGCCGCGGCCACGGTGGTCCGCCACGGGTGGGACGGGGAGGTGGGCGCGGTCGCGGCGCTGCGCGTCGTGGCGGCCATGGGCCGCTCCCCGTCCGTCTGCCGTACGGCGACGGCCACACCAGCTCCGAGCAGCACGGCGGCAGCCGCCCCCAGGGCCACCCACCGAACCCGCCGCCGTCGCCGGGCAGCCATTGCGGTGGCCTGGCCCGGGCCGGACAGGATCGGCTTGTGCACGGCGGGGCCGTCCGTGCCTCCTGCGGCTGGGGCAAGGTCGCTGGCGTTCTTCGGGGTCGCTGTGGTGGCTCGGCCGCCGGACCGGGCCGTTGTGCGAGGCGCGGGCCCTTCCGGCTCTTCCGGCTCTTCCGGCTCGTCCCGGTGGGCGCCCGTGCCGCGGGCGATCTCCGGCAGCGCGGCTTCGTCCGGCGTAGCCCGCAAGGACTGATGAGCCGCGGTGCTGTTGTCCGGCTCCCACGCGGCCTCAGCAGCGAAGGGCGATCCCTGCTCATGAACTTCGGGCCACTCCGGGCTCATTGGGGCCGGATGGCCGACGGCATCGGCGGTGACCCCACCGGTCCCGGCCGGCGAGTATCGCCGCTGCGCGGGCACGCGCGCGTGCCCGCGCGCGGCGGCAGCCGGCCCCGGGCCGCCGACCGAGCCTGTGCCGCCCGCCGCGGTGTCGGCCGCGCCCGGGCCGCCCCCCGCGGCATCACCGTCCTCCGCCATCGCCCGCAGCATGGCCATGAGCGCGTCCGGCGTCGGCCGGTCCGCCGGGTCCTTGGCCAGACAGGCGCGGATCATCGGAACCAGGTCTTCGGCGACGTCCGCCAAGTCCGCCTCGTCGTGGACGACTTGGTACGCCACGATGTACGGGCTCTCCGAGTCGAAGGGCCCCCGTCCCGTCGCCGCGTGCACCAGCACAGAACCCAGCGCGAAGATGTCCGCCGCGGGCCCCACCGAGCGCGGTCGCTGGAACTGCTCCGGCGCCATGAAGGGCGGTGTGCCGATCAGCTTCCCCGTCTCCGTCCGGAGATTGCTGTCCGACGGCCGGGAGATCCCGAAGTCGATGACTTTCGGGCCGTCTTCGGCCAGCAGCACGTTGCCCGGCTTCAGATCGCGGTGCACGACACCGGCCCGGTGGATGTCGCGCAGCGCCTCCGCGAGCCCGGCCGCGAGCCGCCGCACCTCCGGCGACGCCAGCGGGCCGTTCCGCTTCACGTGGTCGGCGAGCGTGGGGCCGGGAATGAAGAGGGTGGCCATCCAGGGCCGTACGGCGTCGGGGTCCGCGTCGACGACCGGCGCGGTGAAGGCCCCGCTCACCCGCCGGGCCGCGGCCACCTCCTGCCGGAAGCGCGCGCGGAACTCGTCGTCCGCGGCGAAGTCCGCGTGGACCACCTTCACCGCGAGTCGCAGCCCGGACGCGGAGCGGGCGAGGTGGACGACGCCCATGCCGCCGGAGCCCAGGCGTGCCTCGAGCCGGTACTGCCCGGCGTATTCCGGATCCTCCGCTTCCGGGCCCGTCCCGGCACTGCGCAGCGGCGGCATCGCCCACCCCCGTGTATTCGGCCGCAGTTGCGACTTTCAGGAGCCTAGTCGATGACGCGTACGGGACAGGCAGGGCTTGCTAGCCTCCGCATGTCGTCCAAAACTTCAAAAAACGGGGGAGGGGCCGTTATGGCCACGGAAGAGGTTCTGGCGAAGACGGTGGGGATCGGGGAGCCGGCGGAGACGGCGGAGAGACCCGCCACGACGGCCGTCGAGGTGACCGCCGCGCCCGACCAGGTCACGTACCCGGTCGCGCCCGGCTACCGCCTGAACGTCCGCAGCGGACCCAGCACCAGCAGCCGCCTGGTGAGGGTGCTGCCGTACGGCGCGCGCGTGCCGATCCACTGCCAGCGCCCTGGCGAGACGGTCAGCGGCCCGTACGGCACGACGCGGATCTGGGACAAGATCGGCCGCGGGGAGTACGTATCGGACGCCTACGTGAAGACGGGCAGCGACGGTTACGTCGCCCCGCGCTGCTCCTGATTGCCTACGCCCCGGGGCCGGGGGGCGCTGCCTGTGCCCCGGCCCGGAGGCGTTCCGCGTCCGGGCGATAATCGTCGGCATGAGTGACGCGCAGCAGCCCGCAGGACCCCGGCCGGAACCGCTCCGGTTCTTCGGCACGACATGGGTGAACCACGACGGGAACTACGGGTTGCGGCGCGCCGGAGTCGCCGCGGGCTCGCTGCTCGCGGCCGCGGCGGGGGCGTTTCTGCTGCTTTTCGGCTACCAGGGTCTGGCCATCGCCGCCGTCAGCGGCTTCGTCAGCATGCTGGTGATCGTGATGTTCGCGGCGTGCAGCGCGCTCGCCTTCCGCCGCACGTGGGAGGGCTTCACGCGGCGCGCGGAACCGGGGGACGCCTCCGTGGAGCGGTCGATGCAGAGCCTCCGGATGGTCGGCTTCATCGGCGTGCTGCTCGCCTGGTTCCTGCGCAGCCTGGTCGAGGCCCCGGGCGAGAAGCTCCACCGCGCCGAGTACGAGCGCGAGCGCACCCTCTACGAGCGCCGCCGCGCCACGCGCGCAGGCAACCCGGCCGCCCGTGCGGCGGCCACCAACAGCCCTTCGACCAGCCCTGCGACGAAGAGGCGCAAGCGCCGCTGACGCTCGCACGCCGACCCGTACGCCGACCCGTACGCATGTCCGGGCGTTGTCAGTGGAGGTACGAGTGGTTCAGCCGCACTCCCGAGCGACTGCGTCTCGCCCAACGGCCAGGTCACTGCTGCGCTGACGGCCAGGCGCGGCCGCGCGGGCCGGGGCGGCGGTCGCGGCCGTGCGGGCGGGGTCGGCGGGCGAGGACCGCGGGCGCACGACGTGCCGGTCCGGACCGCGCGCCGGTCGGCAACGCACCGCACCGGACGCGGTCTTGACCGGGCTCGCCGCCCCGGCAGGATGTCCGCATGACCTCCCCGCCGGAGCCACCAGCCCGCAGTCTGCCCGGGAGTCCGCAGAACACCCACCCCCTCCACGCGCTCTCCTTCGACGCCGTCGCCGCCCAGTACGCCGCCGCCCGCCCCGGTTACCCACCGCGTCTCTTCGACACCGTCGAGCTGTTGGCCGGGCGGCCCCTCGCCGGGGCCGACGTGGTCGATGTCGGGGCGGGCACCGGGATCGCCACCCGGCTGCTGCGCGGGCGCGGCGCCCGTGTGACCGCCGTCGAGCCCGGAGCCGCCATGGCCGCGCAGCTGCACGCCGCCCTGCCCGACGTCCCGCTCATCCGCGGGGACGGCAACGACCTGCCGCTCACGGACGAGAGCGCCGATCTCGTCACGTACGCCCAGTCCTGGCACTGGACCGACCCCGTCCGCTCCGTACCCGAGGCGCTGCGTGTGCTCCGCCCCGGCGGGGCCCTCGTCGTGTGGTGGAACGTGCCCGACCCGGACGTGCCGTGGGCCGCCGAGCAGGAGGCCCGGCTCGCCCGCCGGCTGCCCGGCTACCACGCGAAGGACGTGGCCCCGCACGCCGACGCGATCATCGAAGGTCTCGGCCTCGGCATCCGCCCGGTCCGCACCCGCCTGCACTGGACGCGCAAGGTCTCCCTCGGCACCCACCTCGCGATGCTCGGCAGCCGCTCGCATCTCATCGTCATCGGCCCCGAGCACGCCGGCCCCGTCCTCCAGGACGAGCGGGCGGAGCTGCTCCGCCTCTTCCCCGACGGCATCGTCGAGGAGGCGTACGCGGTCGACGTCACTGTCACACTCCGCCCGGCTGCTTCGTCCTCCTCGTAGGCCCTGATAGGCCCTGCGAAAACATGCGAGGACATACGAGGAGAGGCAGGCGGCGCCCATGGCGGAGCTGAGCGCGTTCGAGGAGCACCGAGGCCGCCTGTGGGGCGTCGCCTACCGGATCACCGGGTCCGTCGCCGACGCAGACGACGCCGTCCAGGAAGCCTGGCTGCGCTGGCAGGCGCTGCCCGACGGCGAGGCCGCCGACCCCCGCGCGTACCTCACCACCGTCGTCAGCCGCATCTGCTACGACCAGCTCGGCTCGGCCCGCTCCCGGCGCGAGACCTACGTCGGGCCCTGGCTCCCCGAGCCCGTCGTCGCCGCCTCCGCCGACGACGCCGAGGCGCTCGTGCTCGACCCGCAGGACCGGGTGACGCTCGACGAGTCCGTCAGCATGGCCCTGCTCACGGTCCTCGAGCGGCTCACCCCCGCCGAGCGCACGGCCTTCGTCCTGCACGACGTCTTCGCCGTGCCGTTCCCCGAGATCGCCGAAGTCGTCGGCCGCACCCCCGAGTCCGTACGGCAGCTGGCCTCGCGCGCCCGCAAGCACGTACGGGCCGGGGTCCCGCGCCGGGCGGTGGACCGCACTGAGCACCGGAGGGCGGTCGAGGCGTTCCTCGCGGCCGTGGCGGGCGGGGAGTTCGACGGGCTGTTGAAGATCCTCGACCCCGGGGTCGTCTGGCGCTCCGACGGCGGCGGCAAGGTCACCGCGGCCCGCGTGCCGGTGGTCGGCGACGAGAAGGTGGCCCGCTTCGTACAGCGCCTGGCGCGCGGTTTCGACCCGGCCCGGATGGCCGTGCTCGTACGGGACGTCAACGGCGCGCCGGGACTCGTCTTCGTCGACCCGGTGGGCGAGCAGGCCGCGGTCTTCGCCTTCACCGTCGCCGAGAACGGGCTGATCGCCGGGATCGACGCGGTCCTCAACCCGGACAAGCTCCGCCACCTCGACCTGGACGCGCTGTGACGGAGGTCGATGGGACCGAGGTCGCTGTGACCGAGGTCATCGTCACACCCTGAGCCGCCGCGTCGTCCCCGTGGTGACAACCGCTCATCCGAGGAGGAGACATGGCGAGGCGCAGGCACACCCGGCACACCCGTCACCAGCAGCAGGTCGTGGTCCTCGGCGCCGGTTACGCGGGCCTGATGGCCGCACTCCGGCTGGCCGCACACCACGACGTCACGCTCATCGACCCGAGCGACCGCTTCACCGAGCGCGTACGGCTGCACGAACTCGCCGCGGGCCGGCCCGAGGTGACCCACCCGCTCGCCGGATTTCTGGACGGCACCGGTGTCACCCACATCACCGCGCGCGCCACGGACATCGACACCGCCGCCCGCTCCGTCCGTACGGACGACGGCCGCAGCGTTCCGTACGACCGGCTCGTCTACGCGCTGGGCAGCCGCACCGACACCCGCGGCGGGGTCCTCGGCACCGGCAGCCGCGCCTACACCACCGAGTCCGCGGAGGCGCTGCGCAAGCGGCTGCTCGACGGGCCCGGCTCGCTCGCGATCGTCGGCGGCGGCCTGACCGGCATCGAGCTGGCCGCCGAACTCGCCGAGTCCTGCCAGGACTGGGAAGTGCGGCTGCTGACGTCCGGCCAACTGGGCGCCGGGCTCTCGGGAAAGGGCCGCGGCCATGTCGTCGGGGCCCTCCACGCGCGCGGGGTCCGGATCGAGGAGGGTCACCGGGTCGGCTCCGCGGACGAGGTGGACGCCGACGCCGTGCTCTGGGCCGCCTCCATGACCGCCACGACCGACCTGGCGGCCCGCGCCGGGCTGGCCGTCGACGGGAGCGGGCGGGTGCTGGTCGACGCGGTGCTGCGCTCGGTCTCGCACCCCGAGATCTACGCGGCCGGGGACGCCGCCGCGTCCTTCTCGCCCGCCGCCGGGCCGCTCCGCATGGCTTGTGCGACCGCGATGCCCACGGGCGCGCACGCGGCCGCCGCGATCACGGCAGAGGCGCGCGGCGAGGAGCCGCGGCCGCTGCGCTTCGGATTCGTGTCGCAGGGCGTGAGCCTCGGTCGGGGAGACGGGCTGATCCAGCTCGTACGGCCGGACGACTCGCCGCGCGAGCGGGCCCTCACCGGCCGCCCGGCGGCCCGGGTCAAGGAACAGGTGGTCCGCTCGACGATCCGCCTCCTCCACCTGGCGGCCCGCCACCCGTCGGCCCTCCGCCTGGTCCCCGGCATCCGCTGACCTGACGCGGCCGGGCCTGATCTGGCCTGCCCTGATGTGTCCTGGCCTGGCTCCCGAAGCCGTGAACTGACTCCCGAAGCCGTGAAGGAGAGCGCTAATTGAGCGGCGCTCGGCTGGGCCGCCCGTCCTTGTAGAGCCAGGCGTCGAACAGCTCGTCCAGGTCGTGCCCCGTCCGCTCCTCGCAGTAGGCGATGAAGTCGCCCGTATCGGCATTGCGGTGCCGGTACTCGGCGGGCCACCCCTTGAGGATCCGGAAGAAGGCCCGGTCCCCGACCGCGCGCCGCAGCTGGTGCAGCGCCATCGCGCCGCGGTCGTAGACCGGGTCGCCCGAGAGGTTCTCGGCGCGGCCCGGGTCGCCCGGCGGGAAGGCCCACAACTCCTCGTCCTCGTCCGTCGCGTAGAGGTCGTCGAAGGTCGTCTGCGCCGAGTCCCCGCCGTGCTGCTCCTCCCAGAGCCACTCCGCGTACGACGCGAAGCCCTCGTTGAGCCACATGTCCCGCCAGGTCCTCGGCGTCACGGAGTTGCCGAACCACTGGTGCGCCAGCTCGTGCAGTACCGTCGAGTGGTCCGGCGCGCCGGGGAACAACGGCTTCGTCTGGACCTCCAGCGCGTAGTCGACGTCCTTCGGCCGGTGGTCGACGATCGAGCCCGAGGAGGAGAAGGGGTACGGCCCGAAGAGACCCGCTTCCCACTCCAGGATCTCCCCGATCCCGGCCAGCGGCTTCCGGCTCTTCCCGGTCTCGCGCGGGTCCACGGCGACCAGCAGCGGCAGCCCGCTCGCCGTCTCCGACCGGCTCACCTCGAACTTCCCGATGGTGGCGGTGGCGAGATAACTCGCCAGCGGCTCGGCGCTGTGCCAGCTGAAGGTGGTGCGGCCGTCCTGCGTCCGCTCGTCGCGCAGCTCGCCGTTCGAGAGGGCGGTCCAGCCCCGCGGGACGGTGATCTCGACGTCATAGGCGGCCTTGTCGCCGGGGTGGTTGTTGCCCGGGAACCAGGTCATGGCCCCGGCGGGCTCGCCGACCACGTACGCCCCGTCGTCCGTCGGCACCCAGCCCTCGGTCGAGCCGTCGGGGTCGGTGAGGGTGCGGGGGCGGCCGCCGTACGCGACGGTCGTACGGAACGTGGCGCCCTTCCCGACGGTGCGGTCCGGCCGGAGGATCAGCTTGTTCCCTTCGCGCCGCGCCTCCGCCTTCCGCCCGTCGACGGACACGCTCCTGACGGCCGGGCCTGCGAGGTCGAGGCTGAAGCTGCGCAGCGCGTGGGTGGCTCGGGCGGTGACCACGGCGGTGGCGTCGAGACGGCGGCTGTGCACGTCGTAGTCGAGCCGCAGCGCGTAGCGGTCTACGTCGTACCCGCCGTTCCCGAGCCGTGGGAACAGCGGATCCCCGGCCCCGTGCGCCCCCGCCCTGCCGCCGTCACCACCGTCTCCGCCGGCCGTGCACGACGCCACGGCCGACAGCAGTACGGCGGCGAGAGCGGCGGGCAGCAGGCCGCGGGCGCGGGGCGTGGGCGCGCGCTGGGGCGGGGGAGCGGAGGAGCCACAGCGCAGACCCTACGGGCCTCCGGACGTACGGGGCCTACGGCTTACGGACGTCCGGGCCTACGGGCGTCCGGGCCTACGGACGTTCGGGGCCTACCGGAAGTTCGGGGCCTACGGACGCCCGGTGCCGCCATTCCGCGCCGGGCAGCGCCCTTGACTCCCCCGGCCCGCCGGGACCATTATTCAACGCATGATGAATAAATCCGCTGGGCGCGTCGCCGGACGCGCCGGTACGGGTGCCGCCGGGGGTGCCTTCCGGGGGGACCCCGGATGTGCCGAGTCCGCCGTCCGGGCCCGCGGCCTCAGCGTCGTACGCGGTGGCCGCACCGTCCTCGACGACCTCGACTTCGACATCCCGTATGGCCAGGTCATCGGGCTTCTCGGGCCGAGCGGCTGCGGCAAGTCGACGCTCATGCGCGCCCTCGTCGGAACCCAGGCCAAGGTCACCGGCACGCTCGACGTCCTCGGCCGCCCGGCCGGTTCGCCCCCGTTGCGCTCCCTCGTGGGCTACGTCACCCAGGACCCGTCCGTCTACGACGACCTGACGGCCCGCCAGAACCTCGACTACTACGCCGCGATCCTCGACCCCCGGCTCAGCCGCACGGACCGGCTCGCCCAGGTCGACCGCGCCCTCGGGGAGGTCGACCTCACCGACCACGCCGACGCCCTCGCCGGGAACCTGTCCGGGGGCCAGCGCTCCCGCGTCTCCCTCGCGGTGGCCCTGCTCGGCGCCCCGGAGCTGCTCGTACTCGACGAGCCGACGGTCGGGCTCGACCCCGTACTCCGCCGGGACCTGTGGAACCTCTTCCACCGCCTCGCGGGAGAGCGCGGCACCACGCTCCTCGTCTCCTCGCATGTCATGGACGAGGCCGAGCGCTGCCAGCGGCTGCTGCTCATGCGGGCAGGCCGGATCCTCGCCGACGACACACCGGAGGTGCTGCGGGAGCGTACGGCCAGCGACACCGTCGAGGGCGCCTTCCTGCACCTCGTCGACGCCGCGAAGCAGGGGGACGCGGCGCATCGGAAAGCTGCTACGAAGCAGGAGGAAGCGGCCCGATGAACGCCACCCGGACTCTGGCCACGGCCCGCCGCGTGCTGCGCCAGCTCAGCCACGACCGACGCACGATCGCGCTGCTCCTGTTCGTGCCGTGCCTGCTGCTGGTCCTGCTGTACTTCGTCTTCGACGCCAGCCCGAGCTCCTTCGACAGCATTGGCGCCTCGCTGCTCGGCATCTTCCCGATGGTGACGATGTTCCTGGTCACCTCGATCGCCACGCTGCGCGAGCGCACCTCGGGCACGCTGGAACGGCTGCTCTCGATGCCGCTGGGCAAGCCTGACCTGATCCTCGGGTACGCCCTGGCCTTCGGCGTGCTGGCCATCGCCCAGGCCGCCCTCGCCACCGGCCTCGCACTCTGGGCACTGGACCTCGACTTCGCGGGCTCCCCGTGGCTCCTGCTCCTCGTCGCGCTACTGGACGCGCTGCTCGGCACGGCACTCGGGCTCTTCGTCTCGGCCTTCGCGGCATCCGAGTTCCAGGCGGTGCAGTTCATGCCGGCGGTGATCTTCCCGCAGATCCTGCTGTGCGGGCTCTTCGCGCCGCGCGACACGATGCAGCCGGTGCTGGAGGCGATCTCGAACGTGCTGCCCATGTCGTACGCGGTCGACGGCATGAACGAGGTGCTGCAGCACACCTCGGTCTCCGACGACTTCATCCGCGACGCCATCATCGTCGCCGCGAGCGCCCTCCTGGTCCTCACCCTGGGCGCCGCCACCCTCCGCCGCCGCACGCCCTAACACCGCCACGCGCCACCGCGCTGCCGCGCTGCCGCACGGTGCGGCACTGCCCCCCTCGCCCCGACGCCACGACGCGTCAGCGCGGTGCCGCACGGTGCGGCATTACACGATGCAACGCCGCGATGCGTCAGGGCGGCGCGGCTCTGCCCGAAGGGCGGAACGCCGCGAGCGTCGGGGAGGTGCCGCACGGGCGCGGCACCTTCGCACTGCGTGCCCCCGCCCCGGCGCTTCGCGCGGCTTCCCACCCGCCCGCCCTTTCAAGGGCGGGCGGGTGGGAAGACCGCGCCGAAGGCGCGGTGCCCGCGGTGCCCGCGGTGCCCGCGGTGCGTTTTGCGTGCGGTGCTTGCGATGCGTGCGGTGCATGCTGTGCGGTGCCGGTGCGATGCGTGCGGTGCTTGCGGCGATGTTTTGTGTGCGGTGCCTGCGGTGCCCGGCCCGGGCAACCC